>NZ_JBHXAY010000012.1:0-105086 GCF_042728775.1 Nocardia sp. NPDC060259 | reverse complement strand
GCGTCGTATCCAGTGGAGACGACGCCACCGGGTTACTCGCCTCGGCAGGTCGCTACCACCGCCTACCGCCGCTGGGCTCGCCGAGTTCTGTGCGGTGCACGCCGTCGGCAGCGAGCCGACATGATGCGCGCCTCGGTGCGGTAGATCACGCGTCGGTCACTCGGCGGCGAGGACACGATGCTGGTCGTGCGCACTCTCCGCTGTCGCAGCGCCGAGCAGCCGTAGCGCGTCGGCCGTTCTCGCGTCGCGCGGGGTGTAGACCTCGAGTCGGTGGTCGGGGCTGTCCGGTTGCAGCCACACCTGGTAGTCGACGTCGACGGGCCCGACGGTGGGGTGATGCAGGTGCATGGCGCCGACTGTGCAGTCGGCGACTTCGCCCTCGGCCCACAGGGCGGCGAATTCGGAACTGCGCATGGACAGTTCGCCGATCAGTTCCGCCAGGTGACCGTCGGTGGGGTAGCGGCCCGCGGTGAGGCGCAGGTAGGCGACGTGGATGCGGGCCAGCTCGGACCAGTTGCGGTGCAGGTCCCTGGTGAGGGGGTCGAGGAAGAACATGCGCGGGATCGAGGGACGCAGGGCCGGGTCGGCGGGGGCGGCGAAGTCGAGGTGTTCGGCGAACAGGGCGTGCCCGGTGCGGTTCCAGGCCAGCACGTCACCGCGGCGGCCGAGGACTACGGCGGGCATGGTGTCGCCGAGCGCGTCGAGCAGCGCGAGGACCCTGGGGTGGGCGCGTTCGGGTCCGGAGCGGGTCAGGCGCGGCGTTGCGGGGAGTCCGGCCAGGTTGTGCAGGTGGGTGGTCTCGGCGGGGTCGAGCCGCAGCACCCGGGCGATGGCCTCGATGACCTGCGACGATGCCGTTCCCGCCTGATCCTGTTCGAGTCGCGTGTAGTAACCGGCGCTGACACCGGCCAGCTGGGCCAGCTCCTCGCGGCGCAGCCCGGGCACCCGGCGGGTGGCGCCGTAGGTTCGCAGCCCGATGCGCTCGGGTGTGGTCCGGTCGCGGCGGGTCTTGAGGAATGCGCCGAGGCTTTCCAGTTCCATGTCTTCCGATCGTAGGCACGGCGGCCGCCCGGCGGGTATCCCCGCGAGGTGTACCCATCACCGGGTCTGGCTGCCGGTGGCGGGCTGCCGCAGATTCGGGGTCATGACTCGACTCGACACACCCCCTTCGACGCTGCGGGCCTGGCTGGGTCTGGTGGTGATCCTCGGCCCCTGCCTGCTGGTCGCCATGGACGGCTCCGTGCTGTTCCTCGCCATGCCCGCGATCACCGACGCGCTCACCCCGACCGCGGACCAATCCCTGTGGATCCTGGACGGTTACGGTTTCGCGGTCGGCTCGCTGCTGATCGCGTTCGGCGGCATCGGCGACCGGTACGGCAGGCTCCGGCTGCTGATGATCGGCGCCGCCGTGTTCGGGCTGGCCTCGGCAGCAGCGGCTTTCGCGCCGAGCGCCGAGATCCTGATCGGCCTGCGGGTGCTGATGGGCGTGGCGGGAGCGACGCTGCTGCCGTCGGCGCTGGCGATCCTGAGCACCCTGTTCGCCGACCCGCGCCGGCGCGCGCAGGCCATCGGGATCTTCGCCGCCACCTTCGCCGCGGGGTTCGCCGTCGGCCCGATCGTCGCGGGGCAGCTGCTCACCAGGTTCTGGTGGGGATCGGTGCTGTTGATCAATCTGCCTGTCCTGCTGGTGTTCCTGGTGTTCGCACCCGTACTGCTGCGTGAGGTGCGCGAGTCCGGCGTCGGTCGGGTCGATGTGGTGAGTGTGCTCGCCTCGGCCGCCGGGCTGCTGCTCACCATGTACGCGGTCAAGCACGCGGCGGCGGACGGTCTGTCCGCGACCGGGTCGGTGGCCGGGCTCGCCGGCCTCGCGCTGCTGATCTGGTTCGTGCGCAGGCAGTTCCGGATCACACACCCGCTCATCGACTTCGGGCTGTTCCGCAGTCCGGTGTTCACGATCGCGATCGTCACCGGATTCCTGCCGCTGGCCGCCTGGTCGGCGACCGCCTACCTCACGAGCGCCTATCTGCAGTCCGTGCTCGGGCTGACGGTCGCCCACGCGGCCTTGCTCGCGGTTCCCGGTGCCGTCGTGCTCACCGTGGCCGCGGTCGTGACGCCCGCGGTCGTCGCCCGGATCGGACAGTCGGCGGCGCTGATCGGCGCGCACTTCGCCATCGCCGCGGGACTGTTCCTGTTGCTGTTCGCCGGTGATACGGGCGGCGCGGGCTGGTACATCGCCTCGACCGCCGTCGCGGGCATCGGCTACGGCATCTCGTTCAGCGTGGTCGCCGACATCGCCGTCGCCGCGGTGCCGTCCGAACGGGCCGGTTCGGCCGCCGCGCTCGCCGAGACCGGCAACGAACTCGGCAACGCCTTCGGGATCGCGGTCTTCGGCTCGCTTGCCGCGCTGCTGTTCCGGCTGCACGGCCCCGACCTCGCGCCGACCCTCGGCGAGACCCTGCGCCTGCCCGCTCTCGCGCCGGTCGCGCTCGCGGACGCGCGCGCCGCGTTCGTGGACGGACTGCACGTGGTCGCCGTGACCGCGGGGCTGCTGCACGCCGCGCTCGGCCTGCTGGCCGTGCGCGTGCTGCGCCGGTCAGCCGAGCTGGGTCATCCCGGCGGCGACGACCCGGGCGACGTTCATCAGATCGTCGGTGGTGGGGACCGGCATGTCGTCGAGGGCGTGTAGCCGGTCGGTGCCCGCGATGGCGAACATGGCCGAGACCCAGGCGGCCGCGCAGGCGCGCAGGGTACTGGGGCGGATGGGGGTGGGGACGCTCTCCTGGAGGACGCGGGCGGTGACGTCGAGGAGCTGGTCGCGTAGTTGGCGCAGGCGGCGGCGGACGTCGGGGTGGGTGTCGGCCTCGCGCCACATGATGACGCGCAGGACCGAGGAGTGGTGGTCGCGCAGGTTGACGGCGGTGTCGAGGTTGATCAGGCTGGTGGCCGGGTCACCGGGGGCGACGACGGCGTCCAGGTTGTCGAGCGGGTGTTCCGGGACGCGTTCGCGCATGAGCGCGGACAGGATCGCGGTCTTGGTGGGGAAGTAGTAGAAGACCAGACCCTTGGGCACACCGGCGGCCGCGGCCAGGGCCGCGGTCGGAGTGGCGTCGAAACCTTGTGCGGCGAACAGGTCTTCGGCGGCATCCAGAATGAGTTGCCGGGCGTCGCCATCGCGTTTCGCGTTGCGGCGCCCGACGTGTCGGCCCGGCATCAGTGATGTGGAGCCATATTGTGCAGGCGGGCGTTCATCGCGGGCAGCGCGGCGACCGCCACCACCGCCGTCACCACCCCGACGACCCATGCGGTCCAGGATGCGCCGCTGAAGGCGGTGAAGTCCATCGCCCACGGCGAGATGAACAGCAGGACGCCGAACAGGCCCATGGCGTAGTCGGCGGCGGCCATCTCCGCCCTGACCATCTGGATCAGCCCGGTCGCCGCGATGAGCACGCCGAGCACGATCAACGTCCAGCGGGCGTTGTCGTTGGTGCTGACCCACAGGGGCGACAGCGCGGTGAATGCGCCGAGCACGACGGCGAGAAAATCTTGTGCACGGCTGTCGGTGAACATGGGGAAATGCCTCCTCGGTGCGAAGAAAAATGCTTCTGACCTCGGTCTACTCCTGATTGACCGCCCGGTCGATACCGGAACCGGCACGGTTGTGTTGCGACGTGGGTATCACTGGTGACCGGCCGCACTGGTACAAACATCTGGGGGCCGTAGTGGCCCGCGACACAAGGACATGGGCGGTCAGCTCCCGGCGGCGATGGCTCGCGCGAGCACGTAGGGCGCCGCACATGGCGAGAGGACACAGGTATGAGCGCGCCCATCGTGATCGTCGGAGCGGGTCTGGCTGGCCTGCGCACGGCGGAGGAACTGCGCCGGGCCGGATACGAGGGCGGTGTGCTGCTGCTCGGTGACGAGACGCGCCCGCCGTACGACCGCCCGCCGCTGTCGAAGCAGTTCGTTCGCGGCGAGACCGACGACACCACCCTGCGCCCGCCGGAGTTCTTCGCGGAGAAGGACATCGAGCTGCGCCTCGGCACTGCGGTCACCGGCGTCGACACGGCCGCGCACACGATCACCCTCGCCGACGGCACCACCCTCGGCTACGAGCAGCTGATCATCGCGACGGGTCTGCGCCCGCGCAGGCTGCCCGGACTGTCCGAGGTGGCGGGCGTGCACGTGCTGCGCGCCCATGAGGACGCCGAGACCCTGCGCACCGAACTGGACGGCGCGAACCGGGCGCTGATCATCGGCGCCGGTTTCATAGGCTGCGAACTGGCGGCCAGCTTCCGCGCGGCGGGCATCGAGGTCACCCTCGTCGAGCCGCAGCCGACCCCGCTGGCCTCGGTGCTGGGCGAGCGGATCGGCGGCCTCGTCGCCCGCATGCATCGCGAGGAGGGCGTCGACCTGCGCTGCGGCGTCGGCGTCGACACGCTGCGCGCCGACGATGCCGGGCGGGTGCGTGGCGCGGTGCTCACCGACGGCACCGAGATCGACGCCGACCTGGTCGTGATCGGCGTCGGGTCGGTCCCGGTCACCGACTGGCTGGCCGATTCCGGCATCGAACTCGCCGACAAGGCCGTCGGGGGCGGTGTGCTCGCCGACGAGGTCGGCCGTACCTCCGCCAAGGGTGTCTGGGCGGTCGGCGATGTCGCCGCCTGGCAGCACGACACCGGCGTCCGCAAGCGCGTCGAACACTGGACCAGTGCGGGCGAACAGGCGAAACTCCTGGTCACCGCGCTACTCGGCGGGGCTGCCCCGACCGCGGCCAGGGTGCCGTACTTCTGGAGCGACCAGTACGACGTCAAGATCCAGGCCCTCGGCACCCCGTCACCTACCGACGACGTCATTGTGGTCACCGACGACGGCCGCAAGTTCCTCGCCTACTACTCCCGCGACGGCATCCTCACCGCCGTCCTCGGTGCGGGCCTGACCGGCCAGGTGATGAAGCTGCGCGCCAAACTGGCCACCGAGACCCCGGTGGCGGACCTCCTCGCCGCCGCGGGCTGACCCGAAGGCTCTGTCCGGCGCCGCGGAACTGGATTACTGTGGCGGCGTGGGGTTTACCGATTACGCGCCCGGTGATGTAGTCCAGTTCCCGGCGGGGCCGTTCGTCGGAATCTGTGGCGTCGTCCGTGAGGTCGATGTCCGGCGCGCGACGCTGCGGCTCGAGTTCGCCGAAGGGGTCGCCCACCGCGAAGGCGGCGTCCTGCGCGAGCGGCGGCACAATCTGACGGTCGGGTTCGACGAGATCGAATTGGTCTAGCCGCGCCGAATCGGCGGGGGACACGGTCGCGACGGGCCGATTCGGGTGCCTGTAATACGGTGGACCCCGTGATCGTCGCGCTTATCGATTCCGGCCTAGGCCTACTGCCGACGGCTGCGTGGTTGCGCAAGTTGCGGCCCGATGTGGATCTGCTGCTCCTGCTCGACCCCGAGGGCGCACCGTGGGGGCCCAAACCGGAGGACTGGGTGGTCGAGCGGGTGCTCGGCGCGGCGCGGCAGGCGCTCGAACTGGGCGCCGAAGTGATCGTGCTGCCGTGCAATACCGCGAGCGTGACGGCGCTGGAGCAGGTGCGGGCCGCGGTGGGGGAATCGGTGCCGGTGATCGGGACCGTGCCGGCCATCAAGCCCGCGGCGGCGCAGTGCCGGTCGGTGGCGGTGTGGGCGACCGCGGCGACCACCGCCAGCCGCTACCAGGCCGACCTGATCGCCCGCTTCGCCGGTGACGCGAAGGTCGTCGGCGTAGCCTGCCACGGCCTGGCCGACGCGATCGACCGCGGCGACCTGCCCGCCATCCGCGACTCCATCGCCGACGCCGCAGCGCGCACGCCGGCCGACGTCGAGGGCGTCGTCCTCGGCTGCACGCACTATCCGCTGGTCATCGATGCCATCGTGGCCGCGCTGCCCGACGGTGTGCGCCTGTTCGACAGCGCCCAGGCCGTCGCCGCGCAGACCATGCGCAAGATGGACGAACTCGGCCGCCCGACGACGGGCAACGGCACCGTCACGGTCCGCAAGAGCGGCCTTCCCGGTGCATTGCCGTCCAGCGCGGCGACATTCGAATCCGGTCGGCTACTCGGCGCCACCGACCTCTGACCGAACCGTTTCCCCGGCGGCGCGACCGAGACCGCGATCGGGCGGTGCTGGGGCCCGCGGCTGCCTGCCACGGATTTGTCGGTGCACCGGTGTTGAATACGGGTGGCTGTCCGTCGATCGGAGGTGTGCGTGGTGTCCGAGGCTCCCACTGCCGACCAGGTGCGGTCCGCGCTGGCCGAACTGGCGAATCCGGCTGACGCGCGGCACTTACAGCGCTTCTTCAAGACGGGCCCCGGCGAATACGGCGAGGGTGACGTCTTCCTCGGCGTCCGCGTCCCCGCCACCAGAAAGGTCGCGAAACAGTTCGCCACCCTTCCGCTGAAGCAGATCGGCGAGCTGCTCGACAGCCCGGTCCACGAAGAGCGCCTGGCCGCCCTGCTCATCCTGAACGCCCGCTTCGCCGCCGCGTCGAAACCGCGCACCCGCGACGACGCCGCCCGCGCGGAGATGGTCGAGTTCTACCTCGACGCCGTGCGCCGGGGCCGGGTGAACAACTGGGATCTGGTCGACGCCTCCGCCGAGCACATCGTCGGCCCCTGGCTGCTCGACGAGGACCGCGCCCCGCTGTTCCACCTGGCACAGCAGGATTCGCTGTGGGAGCGGCGGGTGGCGCTGCTGTCGACCTTCGCCTTCATCAAGGCGGGCGACCCGAGCACGACGCTGGAACTGGCCGCCAAGCTGCTCGACGACCGCCGCGACCTGATCCAGAAGGCGCTCGGCTGGATGCTGCGCGAGGTCGGCAAACGCGTCGACCCCGCGGTGCTCACCGGCTTCCTCGACGTCTACGCGCCGAGCATGGGCCGCACCGCGTTGAGCTACGCCGTCGAGCACCTGGCCCCGGAGCGACGCGCCGCCTACCGCGCGATGCGGTGACAGGGTCGAGCCGGCCCGGGACCCGGCTCAGAACTGGATCTTCAGGTGGTCGGTGACCGGTCGCGCCTGGCAGCCGAGGATGTACCCGTTCTCGATGTCCTCGGGGTCGAGGATCTCGGCGTTCCCCATCTCCACCTTGCCCTCGAGCACGGTGCAGGCGCAGGACCCGCACTCGCCCTCCTGGCAGGAGTAGGGCACGTCGAGGCCCTTGTCGAGCATGATGTCGACGAGGGTCTGCTTGCGCGGCCAGGACAGCTCGTGCACCTGCCCGTCGAGCTCCACCTCGACCGTCGCGGCGTCGGCGGCCTCTGCGTCGCTGACCTCGACCGGAGCGTGGTCGGCGAACGGGTCACCGGCGAGGGAGTTGAACACCTCGGCGTGGGTGCGGGCGCGCGGCACCTCCAGCGTGGCCAGCGCGTCGTGCACCAGGTCCATGAACGGCTTCGGCCCGCACATGAACGCCTCGAAGGCGGTGTAGGGCGCGACCAGCGTCGCGAGCATGTCGGCGGTCGGCAGCCCGAGCAGCGGTTCGAGCCAGTGGATAACGGTGAGCCGCTGCGGGTGCTTGCCGACGAGCTCGCGCAGTTCGTCGGCGAAGATCACCGAGTTCGCGTCGCGGTTGGCGTAGACCAGCACCACCTTGCCGGTGCCCTGCGACAGCGCCGACTTCAGGATCGACATCACCGGGGTGATGCCGCTGCCCGCGCCGAACAGCAGCAGGTCCTCGTCGAGGTTCTTGGGGGTGAAGACGCCCGAGGGCGGCAGCACCTCGAGCTGGTCGCCCGCGGCGACGTTGTCGCACAGCCAGTTCGAGCCGTACCCGCCCTCGGTGCGCTTGACCGTCACCTTGGGCAGATCGTCGGTGAACGGCGAGCTGGCCAGCGAGTAGCAGCGCGCGACCGAGCCGGTCTGGTCGCTGGGGATGCGCAGGGTCAGGAACTGGCCCGGCGAGTAGGTCATGCGTTCGCGGAGGTCGGCGGGTACCTCGAAGACCACGGAGTTGGTGTCGGCCGTTTCGGCGATCACCGCGGCCACCCGCAGCACCACCGAGCGCGAACCGTGCGGAACCTCGACTGTGGTCATGTCGTCCTCTCGAACAAAACTAGAACGTGTTTCAGTTTCATGCTAGGTCGGGACGCGCCTGCAGGGCAAGCTGTGCCTCGAGACCGGCGACCAGTACCTCCATCCCGAAGTCGTAGGAGTACTTGCCGCGCAGGTCCGCCATGTACTTCGTGGCCCGTGCCACCGCCTCGGGCAACAGCACGTCCGCCGGCGCGGAGCGGTCACGCGGATTCACCCGGCTGCGGCCGAACAGGTAGGTGTGGATGGTCGCGTACGCGGCCAGCACGTTGCGGTCGCTGAAGCCCGCGTCGAACAGGATCTCCATCACCGCGTCGATCAGGTCGAGCTGCTTGCCGAGCATCTGCTCGAGCAGGATGTCGCCCAGGCCGGGATGCCTGCGCAGTTTATCGTCTATCTGATCGATCAGATCGCGCAGGCGCTCCTGCCACGGCCCCGACTCGCGCGATGGCTTGCGCACCCCGAGTAGCGCGGCGCTGGCCACCAGGTCGAGCAGTTCCCGTTTGTCGGCGACGTAGTAGTACGGCGCCATCGGCGAGACGCCGAGCTCGCGGGAGAGTCTGCGCATCGACAGCTTCTCCACGCCGTCCTCGCGCACGACTCGTAGCGCGGCCTCGACGATCTCCGACTCCGAGAGTGTGGAATGCGCGCCGCTCCCTGCCCCTCCGTGGTTACGCAAACTTCCGCCTCACCTCTACTGCCACCGGGCGATCGGCCCGCTCCCGTCCTGCTCCCGGAAGTCTAGAGGGGCGGCCCAGAGCGCTCGCGGCCATCGAGATTTTCGAATTCCGCCCCTTTATGGCAGTGACTGACGTTAAAGTCGGCGGTGACCGGCAATACAATGGAGGTAGTCATGCCCGAGAACGCAACGCGTGCGACCGTCGAATCCGACGAAGACCTGGTCACCGAGACGCTGATCGAAGAGGTCAGCATCGACGGCATGTGCGGCGTGTACTGACCATGGAGGCAGGCGTGCTCGATCTCGACACCCGCTGGGCGCTGCATCCGCGCGTCTCGCTGCGCCCGGAATCCTTCGGTGCGCTGCTGTATCACTTCGGCACTCGCAAGCTCTCGTTCCTCAAGAGCCGCGACCTGGTCGACGTGGTGCAGTCGTTGCCTGCCCATGCCTCGGTGCGGGACGCGCTGCGGGCCAAGGGCGTCGGTGCGTCCGACGCGCACCTCGCGGCGCTCGCGCAGCTGGCCGACACCGACATGATCGTGCCCGCACCGGGCCCGGTCACGCCGGTGACACCGGTGAGCATGCCTGCCTCTACGGACACCACCCAGGGCGGCAGGCTGATCGACCGCTTCGAATCGGGTCTGGCCGCACCGATCTGCCTGACCTGGGAACTCACCTACGCGTGCAACCTGTCGTGCGTGCACTGCCTGTCCTCGTCGGGTCGCCGCGACCCGAACGAGTTGACGACCGAGCAGTGCAAGGCGCTGATCGACGAGTTCGAGCGCATGCAGATCTTCTACGTCAACATCGGCGGCGGCGAGCCGACGGTGCGCCCGGACTTCTGGGAACTGGTCGACTACGCCACCGCCCACCACGTGGGGGTCAAGTTCTCCACCAACGGCGTTCGCATCAACGAGGAGGTCGCCGCCCGGCTGGCCGCCAGTGACTATGTCGACGTGCAGATCTCCCTCGACGGCGCCGACGCCGCGGTCAACGACGCCGTGCGTGGCCCCGGCTCCTACGACACCGCGATCCGCGCCTTGGAAAACCTGCACAACGCGGGCTTCAAGGACGCCAAGCTCTCGGTCGTCGCGACCCGGCACAACATCGCCCAGCTCGACGAATTCAAGGCCATCGCCGACCGTTACGGCGCGACCCTGCGCCTGACCCGCCTGCGCCCGTCGGGCCGCGGCGCCGACGTCTGGGACGAACTGCACCCGCTGCCCGAACAGCAGCGTGAGCTCTACGACTGGCTGGTCGCCAACGGCGAGGGCGTGCTCACCGGCGACTCGTTCTTCCACCTGTCCGCCTTCGGTTCCGCGCTGCCCGGCCTGAACATGTGCGGCGCGGGCCGGGTGGTGTGCCTGGTCGATCCGGTGGGCGACGTCTACGCCTGCCCGTTCGCCATCCACGACCGATTCAAGGCCGGAAACATCGTCGCCGACGGCGGTTTCGACGCGGTGTGGACGACCTCGGAGCTGTTCGCCGAACTGCGCGAGCCGGTCGACGGTGGCGCCTGCACCAAGTGCTCGCACTACGACGCGTGCCGCGGCGGCTGCATGGCGGCGAAGTTCTTCACCGGCCTGCCCGCCAACGGTCCCGACCCGGAATGTGTTCAGGGCTATGGCGAAGCGGCGCTGTCGATGCCTGGACGCACGATTCCCAGACCCGCGGTCGACCATTCGCGCCCGGTTCGTACCCGAGGCCGGGTGTCGCTGCCGTTGACCGTGAAGCGTGCTCCTGCCAAGGCGTGCAACGAGAGTCCGCTCGGATAAACGGGCCGGTTGCCGAAAGTGCGCTGCCGATCTTGTTGACGCGTCCGGCTAACGGTCACGGCGGCATTTCTGGCGGACTTTCCTCCTTTTTTGTGGGGTGATGATGTCTGCGAGCTCGAGTGCGAATAGCATGCGAGGAATGCGCCATGATCGTCTGCCCGACGGCTTCGGGGTACGGATCGATCCACGGGTACGCGCATTTTCCGGGGGTCGGATCCTGATCGGTGGATCGCCCGCGCGGATCATGCGCCTGGCCCCGGAGGCCGCCGAGCTGATCGGCGACGGGTACCTGGAGGTGACCGATACCAAGTCCGCGATCGTCGCCCGCCGGCTGCTCGATTCCGGTGTGGCGAACCCGCGGCCGCGGCTGTTGCCCTCGCTCGACGATGTCACCGTCGTCATCCCGCTCTACAACAACGCCGACGGCCTGCTGCGCCTGCTGGCCACGTTGCGCGGGCACAACGTCATCGTCGTCGACGACGGCTCCGACGAACCAGTGCGCATCCCGCCACGTCAGGGCCGTGGTCAGGTGACAGTGCTGCGCCACGAGATCCCGCTGGGTCCGGCGGCCGCCCGCAATGCCGGATTACAGGCGGCGACAACGGGCTTCGTCGCGTTCCTCGACTCCGATGTGGTCCCCCGCAGTGGCTGGCTGGAAGTCATGCTCGGGCACTTCAGCGATCCGCAGGTCGCGCTGGTCGCGCCGCGCATCGTCGCGCTGGACAAGGAGTCCAACGCGCTGGCCCGCTACGAGCACACCCGGTCCTCGCTCGACCTGGGCAGGCGCGAGTCCGCGGTGCACGCGCGCGGTGTCGTGTCCTATGTGCCGAGCGCGGCGCTGCTCGCCCGGCGCGCGGCGCTGCTCGGTGAGGGCGGTTTCGACGAGTCGATGCAGGTGGCCGAGGACGTCGACCTGTGCTGGCGGCTGGAACGGGCGGGCTGGCGGCTGCGCTACGAGCCCGCCGCGCATGTCGCCCACGACCACCGGGTGGCCTTCCGCGCCTGGTTCGGCCGAAAGCTGTTCTACGGCACCGGCGCCGCACCGCTCGGCAAGCGGCACGCGGGGATGGTCTCGCCGCTGTCGGTACCGACCTGGACCGTGCTGGCGAGCATTCTGTTCGCGACGCTGTCCAAGTGGGGACTGCTCGGCGGGCTGGTCACGCTGGCCACCGCGCTGGTGCGGATGCGGCGGGTGTTCACCGAACTGGACAATCCGACCCGCATCGCTGCGGTGTATCTCGCGCGCGGCTATTTCGCCGGAATGTGGCGGCTGGCTTCGGCGATGTGCCGCGACTACTGGCCGGTGACGCTGGTCGCGGTGCTCGCCTCGCGGCGGATCCGCAAGATCGCGATCACCATGGCGCTGGCCGACGGACTGGCCGACTGGTTCACCCATCGCGATTCCGGTGGGCTCGACCCGGTGCGTTATGTCGCCTACAAGCGTCTCGACGACGTCGCCTACGGCAGCGGCCTGTGGCTCGGCGTCATCAGGGCGCGCAGCTTCGAGGCGCTCAAGCCGAGCGTGCCGCCCCGCTGAGTTTCGCTGCGTGACCAGCACTCTCGTCGTCGGGGCCGGGTCGGCCGGGTGCGTGCTCGCGGCCCGGCTCAGTGCCGACCCGGCGCACACGGTCCTGGTGCTGGAGGCGGGACCGGTCTGGGCGTCGGCCGCCGAGGTGCCTGCCCACCTGCTCGATCCTGGGCATCTTCCGGTCGGCCCTGACTCCGGCGTGGTGTGGCGGTACCAGGGAAATATCGTGCGGGGCAAGCTGATCGGCGGGTCGGGCGCGATCAACGGCAGCTACTTCATCCGGCCGACCGCCGCCGACTTCGCGGAGTGGAGCGCGGCGGCCGGCAGCGCGCTGTGGTCGTTCGACGCGGTGCTGCCGCTGCTCGCCGAGCTGGAATCCGATCGGGATTTCGGTTCCGCGCCCGGACACGGCGCACGCGGCCCGATCCCGGTCCAGCGCACCACCGACCCGGCGCCGGTCAGCAGGGAATTCGCCCTCCGCTGCGCGGCACTCGGCTTCACCGAAGTCGCCGATCTCAACGCCATCCCCGCGGAAACGCCGCCCGGCGTCGACCGGGTGGACGGTTTCGGTCGCGTACCGCTGGCGTTGTCGCGCGGCCGCCGAGCCGGTCCGGCACTCACCCATCTCTATCCAGCCCTCGCCCGGTCCAACCTGACCGTGACCGGCAGGACAACGGTGACCCGGCTGATGCTGCGGGGTTCGCGGGTCGTCGGCGTGGAGTGGGCGCGCGGTCGCGAACGCGGAACGGCCTTCGCCGACCGGGTGATCGTGTGCGCGGGCGCCGTGGAATCGGCGGCGCTGCTGATCCGCTCCGGGATCGGCCCCGAGTCGCGGCTGCGCTCGCTCGGTGTTCCGGTCGTGCTGCCCGCACCGGTCGGCGCCTGGTGCACCGATCATCCGGAGATCGGTATCGAATACCCGGGACCTGTGCCGGAATCGGCGACGGTCGCGCTCGAATACGTCCTGGAACTCGACGATCTCGAGCTGCGCCCGTATACCCCCATGTTCACGCCGGGCCTGCGCAGGCTCGGCGTCGCGCTGATGTCTCCGGAGTCGACCGGCGAACTGACGCTCGGCTCGGCCGACCCGTCCGTCCCGGCCCATATCGACCAGGGTTATCTGCGCAGCGCCCGCGATCGCGACCGGCTGCGCGCCGGGGTCGAGGTCGCGGCGCGAGTGCTCGGCCTACCGCTGCGCACCGTCGACGACACCTGGCTACGCGCGCATCTGGGGACGTCCCAGCATCTTTCGGGTACCTGCCGGATGGGCCACGCCGGTGACCCGCGCGCCGTCGTCGACGAGACCGGCCGGGTGCATGGCATCGAGGGCCTCACGGTCGCCGATCTGTCCGTTGTCCCGGTGCCGTTGCGCCGTGGTCCGCAGGCCGCGGTGGTGCTGCTGGCGGCACTGATAGCCGATCTCCATGCGGTGTGACGAAGTGACATTTGCTACCACAATGTGACCTGCGGGACAAACCCACACTTCTGGCGAAGCGGCTGATAACTGACCGGTACAGTTTGTAGCGGGAAAGAAAGGCAAATGGTCAGCAATCTCGCAGGTGGGCGGCCCCCACGGCAGGCGGCGGAGACGGGCGCACAGCTCGGTGCTCTGGAAGCCTATGCCGCACAGGCCCATGGTTTTCTCAGTGCCGGTGGTGAACAGCTGACCCAGCTGGCCGGCCTGCTGCGTCCGCTCGTACTCGAATCCTGGCTACGCGGTGTGCGTGGCGGAGTCGATCCGACGGACGTCCTCGACAGTCGCGGTCTTCGTGGTGCCGATCTGGTGCGTTACCGGGATGCACATCCCATCGCCGCACTGATGCCACTGATCGACAAACTGCTGGTCCAGGACGCGGCGCGCGCCGGACTGATCGTGACGGTCGCCGACCAGTTCGGCCGGGTGCTGTCGGTGCACGGCCATCCCGAGCAGGTCGCCGCCGCCGCCGAGATCGGCGTGCGCGAGGGCGACGATCTCAGCGAACGCCGGATCGGCACGAACGCGGTCGGCCTCGTCGTGCGCACCGGCCGCGCGACCTGGATCCACGGACCCGAACATTTCCTCCATCGCATGCACCAGATCACCGGCGCTGCGGCGCCGGTGCACGAGCCGGACGGCCGGTTGATCGGCGTGCTGATGATTGCCGGCGGGATGCGGGTGGCCAAGCCCGAGATCCTCGCTCTGGTGAAAGCCGCGGCCACGGCGGCCGAGATGGATCTCGTCCTGCGGGCGATGCGCGCGGGCCGCGGTGGCCCGGCCGCGGAGCCGCAACGCACCGGCGACGCGGGCGCCGACGCGGGTCCGGCCCGGCTCGGGCTCGATGTGCTCGGCCTCGGACAGCCACAGCTGAGTGTGGCGGGGGAGCGGGTACCGCTCTCGCAACGCCATGCCGAGATCCTGCTCTTGCTCACCGAGCATCCCGAAGGCCTTGGCGCCGATCATCTGGCGCTACTGCTCGACGACACCGATCTGGACAACGGCACGATCCGCGCGGCGATGTCGCGCCTGCGGTCGGTGGTCGGCGCGACGGTCGTCGGATCGCGTCCATACCGTCTCCGGGTGCATGTCGCAACCGATGTGGAGGCGCTGCGGGCCGCGCTCGACTCCGGTGATATCGAATCCGCATTGCGCTTGTACGCCGGTCCGGTGCTGCCGCGATCCTCGGCGCCCGGCATTTGCGACATCCGGGACGAGCTTCGCGTGCGGCTGCGCACCGCGGTGCTCGCTTCGGCCGATCCCGGCGTGCTGCGCCGGTGGACAGCGGGTCCGGAAGGGCGTGACGACGCCGCCGCATGGGCCGCGTACCGGGCCACCGTCGACCGCGATTCGCCACTGTATGCGCAGATCGAGGCCAAGATCCGGGTGCTCGACCGGCGCCTCGGGGCCGATGCAACGCAGATGCAACGTTTCGGCTCATAGTCTCCGGTTCTGAAAGTGTGGCAGCTCACACATCCGCCGAGGATGTGGCGTGGCACACACTGCTGCCCAGGTCGTGGGCTACCCTCCAAACCAACTGGGCGCTTGTTCGGTTTTTTTATCGGAAAAAGTTCCTTTTTATTAACTGACCGCCTAGTGTCTGCAATGCATGGACAGGCAGCCATGTGATGTAAGTGACAACGCCGAGGCGCGAGGTTCGAGCCGCGGCCGCGATGTTGGAGGAACGATCAACAGCTAGGCACCGCGACGGACACGAACCGTCTGTCGCGCCGACGGCCGACCGGTCGTCGATCTCGTCCACATGATCTGTCGGGGATCCTGCGCGAGTGCGGCGTCACGCCCACTGCGCTCATGCCGAATTTCTCGGTCTCACGGAGTACGTCAGGTGTCTTCGTGCTGCCCGAAAAACGTTCGGTCTGCTGTTTTTTCGCGATTCGAGGAGGCTCTGGTGCACGGTACGGAGTTGGGTGGGTTCAGTGCGCGACCACAGGAAGCGGAGGCCGCGTCGGCGCCGTTCCCGCTGACCCCCGCCCAGCTGGGTGTCTGGTACGCACAGCTGCTCGACCCCGATGTCCCGATCACCATCGCCCAGTACGTCGACATCACCGGTGCGCTGGATGCCGCTGTGCTGCAACAGGTCACGGCCGAGGCTGCGCACGCCTACGGCTCCCCGCTGGTGCGCATCGGCGAATCCGACGGCGTTCCGTACCAGGTCGTCGACCACACCATCCCGGTCGAGACCGAGCTGCCGATGATCGATCTGCGCCACCACGACGACCCGGTCGCCGCCGCGCACGAGTGGATGCGCGCGGAATTCGGCGCCCCGATCGACCTGCTCGCCGACCGGCTGGTGGCGGGTGCGGTGCTGCGGGTCGGCGAGGCGCGCTGGTTCTGGTACCTGCGCGGACACCACATCGTGCTCGACGGCTACGGCGCCTTCACCAACTCCCAGCGCATCGCCGAGCTCTACACCGCCCGCGTGCTCGGCACCCAGGCACGCGAGGTCGTGCCCGGTGACCTGGCCGAACTCGTCGAGGGCGAACAGCGCTACCGCGAGAGCACCCGGTTCGCGGGCGACCGCGAACACTGGGCCGAGCGCATCGCGGGCCTGGACAGCCCGACCGGGCTCGACACCCGCACCGCCCCGCGCGCCGCGATCAATCTGGTGACCGGCGGACGCCTGTCGGAAAAGCTGGTCGATCGGCTGGAAACCATTGCCGCCAGCGATGATTCGACCATCTCGGCGGTGCTGCTCGCCGCCTTCGCCGCCTACCTCGGCCGGCTCACCGACACCCCGGACGCGGTGCTGAGCCTGCCCGTCACCGCCCGCACCACCGCGGTGATGCGCCGCTCGGCGGGCATGCTGTCCAACATCGTGCCGCTGCGCCTGCCCACCGGCGCGGCGGGCGCCACCACCACGTGGGGGGAGCTGCTGCGCGCGGCGCGGGTGGAGGTGGCCGGTGCGCTGCGGCATCAGCGCTACCGCGCCGAGGACATCCGCCGCGACGCCGAGGACGACGGCCGCCCCGCCCGGCGCGCGCTGTTCGGCCCGCTCGCCAACTTCATGCTCTTCCGCAGCGACCTCACCCTCGGCACCACCACCGGCCGCTACCGGGTGCTGTCCACCGGCCCGATCGAGGACCTGAGCCTCAACGTCTACTACGGCGACCGCGATCGCGTGCACGTCGACTTCGAGGCCAACCCCAACCTCTACGACGCCGACACCCTGGCCCGCCACCACAGCCGGTTCCTCGGCTTCCTCGAGCGCCTCTCGGCCGCCGACCTGGACACTTCGATCGCCGCCGTCGAGGTGGCGACCGAGCTGGAACTGGAGGTCAGCACCAAGATCTGGAACGCGACCACCTTCGACGTCGAGGCCGCGCTGGCCGAGCGCCGCGTGGCCGCCGCGACGCTGCCCGCGCTGTTCGAAGCGCAGGTCGCCCGCACGCCCGACGCCGTCGCGGTGCGGATGGCGGGCGACGACGACGCGACCATGACCTACGGCGAGCTGGCCCAGCGGGTCAACCGGCTGGCCCGGCGGCTGCGCGCCGACGGCATCGGCCCGGAATCGCTGGTGGCGCTGAGCATTCGGCGTTCGCCGGACCTGGTCGTCGCGATGTACGCGGTCCTCGCCGCTGGCGCGGCCTACGTGCCGATCGACCCGGATCATCCGGCCGAGCGCATCGCGCACATCCTCGGCATTGCCGCACCGGCCGCCGTCCTGACCACCACCCGCGACGGTGCGCCCGGCGCCGACGCGCTGCCGGTGCTGGCCGTGGACGCTCTCGATCTCAGCGGCTGTGCCGACACCTCGCTGACCGATGCCGAGCGCACCGCACCGCTGCGCCCCGGTCATCCCGCCTACGTCATCTTCACCTCCGGCTCCACCGGCCTGCCCAAGGGCGTCGCGGTCGAGCATGCCGCGATCGTCAACCGGCTGGTGTGGATGCAGCACAGCTACCGGCTACACGGCATCGACGTGGTGCTGCAGAAGACCCCGATGACATTCGATGTCTCGGTGTGGGAGTTCTTCTGGCCCTTGCAGATCGGCGCGACGCTGCTGCTCGCCGAGCCGGACGGTCATCGCGATCCCGGGTACCTGCGTAAGGTGATCGGCGAATACGGCGTCACGGTCGCGCATTTCGTACCATCGATGCTGGAAGCCTTTCTCGCCCAGCAGGAGATCGCCGAGCGCACCTCGCTGCGACTGGTCTTCGCCTCGGGCGAGGCACTGCCCGCTGCACTGGCGCAGCGGCTGCGGCTGCTCACCGGAGCGCGGCTGCACAACCTCTACGGCCCGACCGAAGCCGCCGTCGATGTCACCTTCCACGAGGTGAACGACGCCGACCGGGTCACGGTGCCGATCGGCGCGCCGGTGTTCAACACCCGGCTCCATGTTCTCGACTCGCGGCTGCGGCCGGTACCGGTCGGGGCTTCGGGTGAGCTGTATCTGTCGGGGGTACAGCTCGCCCGGGGTTATGTCGGACGTCCCGAGCTCACCTCGGGCCGCTTCATCGCCGACCCGACCGCGCCGGGTGCGCGGATGTACCGCACCGGTGACCTGGTGCGCTGGACGACCAACGGGGAACTGGAATACCTGGGCCGCACCGACTTCCAGGTGAAGCTGCGTGGTCTGCGGATCGAGCTCGGCGAGATCGAAGCCGTGCTCGAAGGCGTCGAGGGCGCGGTGCGCGCGGTGGTCGTCGTCCGCGGCGATGCCGGTGTCGGCGAACAGCTCGTCGCCTATGTCGTGGAATCCGAGCCGGGCACGGTCGCGGTCGAGCAGCTGCGGGAGGCGGCGCTGCGCGCGCTGCCCGGGTACATGGTGCCCGCCGCGTTCGTGCTGCTCGACGCCCTGCCGGTGAACGCCTCCGGCAAGCTGGATCGCAAGGCGCTGCCCGCGCCCGCCCGTATCGTCGTCGCCTACGCCGAGCCGGTCGGCCCGGTGGAGCAGACGGTGGCCAGGGTGTTCGGCGAGGTCCTCGGGCTCGACCGGATCGGCCGCGACGACGACTTCTTCGCGCTGGGCGGCAACAGCCTGGTCGCGACCCAGGTGGCGGCCCGGCTCGGCGCCGACCTCGGCTGCCGGCTCGGCGTGCGCGATCTTTTCGGCGCGACCACCCCCGCCCGGCTGGCCGCCGCGATCGCCGAGCGCGCCGACGCCGGGATCTCCGCCCAGCTGCCGGTGCTGGCGGCGCGTCCGCGTCCCGCGCTGATCCCGCTCTCACCCGCGCAGCAGCGGATCTGGTTCCTCAATCGGTTCGATCCGTCGGCGCCCGGCTACAACATGCCGTTCGTGGTCCGGCTGCGCGGCACCGCGAATCTGTCCGCGCTCGTCGACGCGCTGACCGCCGTCGTCGGGCGGCACGAGGCGCTGCGCACCGTGTTCCCCGCGGTGGATGTGCCCGGCGGCGAGGTGGCCGAGCAGGTCGTGTGTGACGCCGGGATCGTGCGGATCGGTGAGCCGACCACGGTCGCCGCCGTCGACCTGGACGCCGAACTCGCCCGATTCGCCCGCGCCGGTTTCGATCTCGAACGCGAGGCGCCGTTCCGCGCGCACATCTTCGTCGTCACGGATGAACCGTACGAGTGCGCGCTTGCGGTCGTCCTGCATCACATCGCGGCCGACGGTGTTTCGCTGCAGGTGCTGGTGCGCGATGTGCTCACCGCCTACCAGGCCGCCACCGCGGGCATCGAGCCAGGCTGGGCGCCGCTGAGTGTGCAGTACGCCGACTACGCGCTGTGGCAGCGCGAACTGCTCGGGGTGGAAACCGATCCGCAGTCGCTGGCCGCCCGCGAAATCGCTTTCTGGGAGCGAACTCTGGCGGGTCTGCCCGATCAGCTGGAACTTCCGTCGGCGCGGCCGCGTCCGGTCGAGCCGAGCATGCGCGGCGCCCGGACCGGCTTCACCATCGGCGCCGGCCTGCACCGGCAGCTGTCCGAGCTGGCCAACCAGGCGGGCGCGTCGCTGTTCATGGTGCTGCACACGGCGCTGGCCGTGCTGCTGGCCCGGCTCGGCGACACCACCGACATCGCGATCGGCACTGGCGTCGCGGGCCGCGGCGACCGGGCGATCGACGATCTGATCGGCATGTTCGTCAACACCCTCGTGCTGCGTACCGAGATCGACCCGGCCGCGAGCTTCACCGCGGTACTGGAACACACCCGCGAGACCGACCTCGCCGCGTTCGCGCACGCCACGGTCCCGTTCGACCGGCTGGTCGACGTGGTGAACCCGGCCCGTTCGCAGTCTCGGCACCCGCTGTTCCAGGTGGCACTGAATTTCCAGGCCGTACTCGACACCAGCTTCGAACTCGGTGGCGCCCCGGTGTCGGTGCACGAGATCGAACTCGACATCACCAAGTTCGACCTGCAGATCACCCTTGCCGAACGGCGCGGTGCCGCAGGCGAAGCCGCGGGCATCGACGCCGTTGCCCTCTACGCCACCGACCTGTTCGACGATGCCGAGATCGTCGACCTCGGCGCGCGTTTCGTGCGCCTGCTCGGCGCGGCGGTGTCCGCACCGGAGACGCCGGTCGGCGATCTTCCACTGCTGTCAGCGGCCGAACAGGCGCGTCTGACCGGCATGCGCGGCGCACCCGTCACCGCCACCGGTCTGCTTCCCGACCTCCTCGCCACCGCCGTCGCGGCCGACCATGATCGGGTCGCGGTCACCGACGGCGACCGCGGCCTCACCTACCGGGAACTCGACCGGGCGTCCTCCCGGCTGGCGCGGGTGCTCATCGACGGCGGTGTCGGCCCCGATGACATTGTCGCGGTGGGTATTCCGCGCTCGATCGAGTCGGTGCTCGCGGTGTGGGCCATCGCCAAGGCCGGTGCCGCCTGGCTGCCCGTCGACCCGAGCTACCCGCTCGAGCGGATCACCCATATGGTGACCGATTCCGGTGCGCGAGTAGGTCTTACGGTGTCGGCGGCGCAGGACGCACTGCCTGGCCCGGCCGATTGGCTCGTCCTCGACGAGCTGAAGCTGATGGCCGACTGCGCCGCCCGCTCCAGCGATCCCGTCACCGACGCCGACCGGGTGCGCCCGCTGCGCGCCCAGCATCTGGCCTACGTCATCTACACCTCCGGCTCCACCGGCCTGCCCAAGGGCGTGCTGGTGACCCAGGCGGGCATAGCCGGGTTCGCCGCCGAGGAGACCGACCGCATGTTCGGCAGCCCCGAGGCGCGGGTGCTGCAGGTCGGGTCGCCCTCGTTCGACATCTCCGTGATGGAGCTGCTGCTCGCGGTGAATTCCGCCGCCACCCTGGTGATCGCGCCGATGGGCCGTCACGTGGGCGCCGACCTCGCGCTATTGCTGGCCGAGGAGCGGGTCACCCACGCCCTGATGACCCCGTCGGGTCTGGCGGTGCTCGATCCCGCGCAGCTCGACGACCTGCGCATGGTGATGGTCGGCGGCGAAGCCTGCCCGCCCGACCTGGTCGCCCGCTGGACCGAGGGCGCCGTGCCCCGCGCGTTCGTCAACGCCTACGGCCCCTCCGAGACGACGGTCGCCACCAATATCAGCGCCCCGCTGTCCGCTCGCGCGCCACTGACCCTCGGCACCCCGCTGCGCGGCATCGCCCAGTGGGTCCTCGACGACCGGTTGCAGCCGGTCCCCGCCGGCGTCCCGGGTGAGCTGTACGTCGCGGGCGCGCAGGTGGCCCGCGGCTACCGCAGCCGCGCCGCCCTCACCGCGGGCCGCTTCGTCGCCTGCCCGTGGGAGCCGGGCGTGCGCATGTACCGCACCGGTGACCTGGTCCGCTGGACCGCCGAGGGCGCCCTGGAATACCTGGGCCGCAACGACGACCAGGTGAAGCTCCGCGGCTTCCGCATCGAACTGGGCGAGATCGAAGCCGCCCTGCTCGCCCAGCCGTCGGTGCGCCAGGCGGTCGTGCTGGTGCGCGCCGACGCGCACAGAGGTGACCAGCTGGTCGCGTACCTGGTGCCCGTCAACGCCGACGCCGCATTGCGCGGGGCCGCCGATGCGCGAGAAGGTTTCAGGGCCAACGGAATCGGGGTCGTTGCGAACGCGAATTCGTCGCACGACCGTGGGTCGGCCGGTGTCGATGCCGAAGTGAACTCTGATGTGTCGCGAAAGGGCGTGGAGACGCCCGGCATCGGTGTCGAGACGGTCACGCCACGCGAGATTGTGCGGCCCGAGGTCGATGTCGTGGCGATCGAGACCGCCCTGCGCGGGTCCCTCGCCGCGCACATGGTGCCGTCCGCGTTCGTCGTCATCGACGCGCTGCCGCTCACCCCGGGCGGCAAGCTCGACCGCCGTGCGCTGCCCGAGCCGGTGTTCGCCGCTCGTGCGTTCCGTGCGCCCGCCGCGGGTGCCGAGACCGTGGTTGCGCGGGTGTTCGGCGAGGTGCTCGGTGTCGAGCGGGTCGGCGCCGACGACGACTTCTTCGCGCTCGGCGGCAACTCGCTGGTCGCCACCCAGGTGGTCGCGCGCCTCGGCGCCGCGCTCGGTGTGACGGTGTCGCTGAAGGTGCTGTTCGAGGCGCCGACGGTCACCGCGCTCGCGGCCCGCCTCGGCACGGGCGAGACGGCAGCGGTCCGCCTGCCGCTGGTGGCAGGAGAACGGCCGCAACGGATTCCGCTGTCCTACGCGCAGCAGCGCATGTGGTTCCTCAACCAGTTCGACGCGGATTCGGTGGCCGACAATATCGCCGCCGCCATCCGCCTGACCGGCGCGCTCGACCACGCCGCCATGACCGCCGCGGTCGCCGCGGTGTTCGCCCGCCACGAGGCGCTGCGTACCCGCTACCCGTCCGTCGACGGCATCCCCTTCCAGCAGGTGCTCGCCGCCGAACAGCTGACGATCACGCTCGAGCCCGAAGCCGTCGACCCTGCCGCGCTCGATGACCGGATTCGTACCGTCGCCGCGGTGCCCTTCGCGGTCGACCAGGAACCGCCGGTGCGCCTGCATCTGCTGCGCACCGCCGCCGACGAGCACGTCCTGGTCCTGGTGCTGCACCACATCGCCGCCGACGGCTGGTCGGTCGCCCCGCTCACCCGAGACGTGATGGTGGCCTACGCCGCCCACCTCGCGGGCACCGCACCGCGATGGACCCCGCTGCCGGTGCAGTACGCCGACTTCGCCCTGTGGCAGCGTGCCGCGCTCGGCGCCGAGGACGATCCCGATTCGCCGATGGCGCGCCAGATCGATTTCTGGACAACCGAACTCGCCGAGCTGCCCGACCTGCTCGCCCTGCCCGCCGATCGTCCGCGCCCCGCGGTCGCCTCGGGCCGCGGCGCCCGCCACACCTTCGCCGTTCCGGCCACGATCACCGACCGGCTGCGCGCGCTCGCCGCCGACGCCCAGGCCTCGCTGTTCATGGTGCTGCATGCCGCCTTCGCCGCCACCTTGGCGAAACTGTCCGGCCAGCAGGACATTTCGATCGGCACCCCGGTGGCGGGCCGTGGCGATCAGGCGCTCGACGAGCTCGTCGGCATGTTCGTCAACACCCTCGTGCTGCGTACCCAGATCCGCTCCGACGCCACCTTCGCCGAACTCGTCGGCACCGTCCGCGACGGTGACCTGCGCGCCCTGGCCAACACCGATGTCACCTTCGACCGGCTCGTCGAAGCGCTCAACCCCGAGCGCTCCACCGCCAGGCACCCGCTGTTCCAGGTGATGCTCGACTTCCAGAACAACACCCAGACCGAACTCGAACTGGCGGGCCTCACCGCTTCCGAAATCGAGATCGACACCTACACCGCCAAATTCGACCTGCAGCTGACCCTGCGCGAGACCACCGACGGCCTGCTCGCCCGCTTCGAGTACGCCACCGACCTGTTCGACGCGCAGACCATCACAGATTTCGGTACCCGCCTGCTGCGGGTGCTGGATACGGTGACCGCCGATCCCAGCGTCGTGATCGGCGACATCGACCTCCTCGGCGCCGCGGAGCGCACCCGCATCCTCGACACCTGGAACGCCACCGAATACCCGGTCGACGAGTCCATGACGCTGGTCTCGCTGTTCGCGGCCCAGGCGGCGCGCACCCCTGGCGCGATCGCGCTGACCCGCGAGGACGAATCGCTCAGCTACGCCGACTTCGCCGAGCGGGTCAACCGCCTCGCGCGCCTGCTGATCTCGATCGGCGTCCGTCCGGACCGCACCGTGGCCATCGGCATGCACCGCTCCACGGACCTGGTCGTCGCCATGTACGCGGTGCTCGCCGCGGGCGGCGCCTACGTGCCGCTGGACCCGGAGCACCCGGCCGAACGCCTCGCCGACGTCATCGACGCGGCGGACCCGGTCTGCGTCCTCACCCGCTCGATCGACGAACTCGACCTGCCCGCGACGACGTCGGTCCCGGTGCTCGAGTTCGAGCAGCTCGACACCGCCGACTACCCGGCCGAGCCGATCACCGATGCCGACCGCCTCGCGACCCTCACACCGGCCGATGCCGCCTATCTGATCTTCACGTCCGGCTCGACCGGCAAGCCCAAGGGCGTCGTCGTCTCGCACGCCGCGATCGTCAACCGCCTGGTGTGGATGCAGGACGCCTACCGCCTCACCGCCGCCGACACCGTGCTGCAGAAGACCCCCGCGACCTTCGACGTCTCGGTGTGGGAGTTCTTCTGGCCCTTGCAGATCGGTGCTCGGCTGGTGCTGGCCCGGCCCGACGGCCATCGAGACCCGGCCTACCTGGCCGACCTGATCGACGCCGAGTCGGTCACTGTCGTCCACTTCGTGCCGTCGATGCTGTCGGTGTTCGTCGCCGCTCTCGGCGCGTCCTCGACCGCCCTCGTCGACGACACGAGCATCGGGACGGTCGCGGGCGGCGCCTCGGCGAGCGCGCTCCCCGGGAACGTGACCGGTACGGCGGCCGGACGGTGCGCGTCGTTGCGCATGGTGTTCGCGTCCGGTGAGGCGCTGCCGCCCGCACCCGCTCAGCTGTTGCGCCGCCTCACCGGCACGGCTGTACACAACCTGTACGGTCCGACCGAGGCCGCGGTCGACGTCACCTTCCACGAGGTCGTCGACGCCGATGTGCTCACCGTGCCGATCGGCGAGCCCGTCCACAACACCCGCGTCTACGTGCTCGACGCGCGGCTGCGGCCGGTCCCGGTGGGCGTCCCCGGCGAGCTCTACCTCGCCGGCGCCCAGCTCGCCCGTGGCTACGCGGGTCGCGCCGACCTGACCGCCGACCGTTTCGTCGCCGACCCGTTCGCCGTGTCCGCTGCGGGGGCTCCCGAGAGCCCCGCGGGCTCGCGCATGTACCGCACCGGTGACCTGGTCGCGTGGACCGCGGACGGCGAGCTGGAGTACCTGGGCCGCACCGATTTCCAGGTGAAACTGCGCGGTCTGCGGATCGAGCTCGGTGAGATCGAGGCCGCGTTGGCCGACCTGGCCGAGGTCGCGCAGGCGGCGGTCGTCGTCCGCGACGACCTGCTGGTGGCCTATCTGGTCGCGGCGACGGACATCGACACCGATCGGGTGAAGGCTGCTCTCACCCGCACGCTGCCCGCCTACATGGTTCCCGCGGCGTACGTCGAACTCGACGCCTTCCCGCTCAACGCCTCCGGCAAGCTCGCCCGCTCGGCACTGCCCGAGCCGGTTTTCGAGGCCGCCGTGTTCCGCGCCCCGGTCACCGAGGTGGAGCGGATCGTGGCGATCACGTTCGCCACCGTGCTCGGTTTCCCCGCCGACCGGGAAGTCGGCCTGGACGACGACTTCTTCGCCCTCGGCGGCAACTCGCTCAATGCCACCCAGGTGGCCGCCCGACTCGGCGACGCCCTCGACACCCAGGTGCCCGTGCGACTGCTGTTCGACGCGCCGACCGTGGCAGCCCTGACCGAACGGTGCGTCGCGCTGCGGGGCACCGGCCGTCGCCTCCCGCTGGCCACTCGCGAACGCCCGCAGCGGATTCCGCTGTCCGCGGCGCAGCGCCGGATGTGGTTCCTCAACCGCTACCTCGCCGATGCCGACGGCCCCGGCGACGCCGTCGACAACATCCCGGTCGCACTGCGCCTGTCCGGTGCGCTCGACATCATCGCGCTCGAAGCGGCCATCGCCGATGTCGTCGACCGGCACCAAACCCTGCGCACCAGCTACCCGGACGGCCCGGAAGGCGCCGAGCAGCTGATCGCCGACGCCGCACGCCTCGTACTGCGGCCGGAGCCGATCACCGAGGCCGAGCTGCCCTTGCGCCTGTTGTCCTGCGCCGCGATCAGATTCGACCTCACCACCGAAATCCCCTTCCGCGCAGCGCTGTTCGCCGTGGCTGACGATCACGTCCTCGTGCTGGTGATCCATCACATCGCCGCCGACGGCTTCTCCCTCGGCCCGCTGGCCGCCGACCTGATGACCGCCTACGCCGCCCGCCGCGACGGCACCGCCCCCGCGTGGTCGCCGCTGCCGATCCACTACGCGGACTACGCGCTCTGGCAGGACGAGAACCTCGGCGAGGCGACCGATCCCACCTCCCTCGCACACACCCAGCTGGCGTTCTGGCGTCGCGGTCTGGCCGGTCTCCCTGAGCAATTGGAACTGCCGACCGACCGCCCCCGCCCCGCCGAGTCCAGCTTCCGTGGCGGCGTGCACCGGTTCCAGATCGACTCCGATCTGCACAGCGAACTGCGTGAACTGGCCCGCAAGCACGAGGCCACCCTGTTCAGCACCGTGCACGCGGCGCTGGCGGTGCTGCTGGCCCGGCTCTCCGGCGGCAGCGACATCGCCATCGGCACCCCCGTCGCCGGCCGTGGTGAGGCCGCGCTCGACGGGCTGATCGGCATGTTCGTCAACACCCTCGTGCTGCGCAGCCAGATCGACCCCCGCGCCGAATTCGAGACCACCCTCGACGCCGTGCGCGCCGGTGACCTCGACGCGCTCTCCCACGCCGACATCCCCTTCGAGCAGATCGTCGACGCGGTGGACCCGGCCCGCTCCCGCAACCGCCACCCGCTGTTCCAGGTGGCACTGGTCCTGCAGAACTTCACCGTGCCCGCGCTCGAGGCCGCCGGGCTGACAGTCGCGCCCGTCGACTTCGACGCCGCGGTCGCCAAGTTCGACCTGCAGTTCACCGTCCGCGAATCCGACGACGTCGACGGCCGCGCCGACGGCATGGCCATCGAAATCGCCTACGCCACGGATCTGTTCGACGCGGGCAGCATCGCGGTGCTGGCCCGCCGGTTCACCCAGGTGCTGGCCGCCGTCGTCGCCGATCCGACCGTCGTGGTCGGTGACATCCAGCTGCTCAGCGCCGAGGAACAGCAGCGCACCCTGCACGACTGGGCGACCACCGGCAGCTCGGTGGCCTCGGACACCGAGACCATGCTGGACCGGTTCGCTCACGTCGCCGCGGCCGACCCGCAGGCCGTCGCGGTGAAGGCGGGCCCCGACGCCCTCACCTACGGTGAGCTCGACGCCTGGTCCAACCGTCTGGCCCGGCGTCTCGTCGGAGCCGGCGTCGGCCCGGAAACACTGGTGGCCGTTGCCCTTCCGCGTTCGGTGGAACTGGCCGTCGCACTGCTGGCCGTGCTCAAGGCGGGCGGCGGCTACCTGCCGATCGACCCGAACTACCCGGCCGACCGCATCGAGTACGTCCTCGACGACGCCCGTCCGCTCTGCGCGATCGCCACCGCCGGCGCCGGACTGGCTCGCGACTGGTTCGGCGGCCCTGTACTCGACCCCGCCGCCGACACCCTGAGCGGCCACTCGGTCGCACCGCTGACCGACGCGGACCGCCGCGCGCCGCTGACCTCGGCGAACACCGCCTACGTCATCTACACCTCCGGCTCCACCGGCCGCCCCAAGGGCGTGGTGATCCCGCACACGAACGTCCTCGCGCTGCTGGACAACAGCGCCGGCCACTTCGGCTTCGGCCCGTCGGACGTGTGGACGATGTTCCACTCCTACGCCTTCGACTTCTCGGTCTGGGAACTGTGGGGCGCGCTGCTGACCGGCGGCTCGGTGGTCCTGGTCGACTACTTCACCTCGCGCTCGCCCGAGCAGTTCCGTGCACTGCTGCTCGCCGAGCGGGTGACCGTGCTCAACCAGACCCCGTCGGCGTTCTACCAGCTCATCGCCGCCGATCTGGCTGCGCCGCGAGCGGCGGGCCCGGAGGAGGTAGCGGAGCGTAACCACGCACGGTCCTCGGGAGCGGCGCCGTCGGATACTGCGCCCGCTCACTACGCGCTGCGTACGGTGATCTTCGGTGGTGAGGCGCTGGAACCGCAGCGGTTGTCGGGCTGGTTCGCCCGCTACCCGCACTCGCCGCGTCTGGTGAACATGTACGGCATCACCGAGACCACGGTGCACTCCTCCTATCGGGAGATCACGCCGGACACCGGTTCGGCCAGCGTGATCGGCAGTGCTCTCGCGGGACTGACTGTGCGCCTGCTGGATTCGCGCCTGCGGCCTGTTCCGGTTGGCGTGCCCGGCGAAATCTATGTCTCCGGGGCGCAATTGGCGCGCGGCTACCTGGCTCGTCCCGCGCTGACCGCGAGCCGATTCGTCGCCGACGCCTACGGCGCGCCGGGCAGCCTGGCCTACCGCTCCGGTGACCTGGCGCGCTGGACCGCCTTCGGCGAACTCGAGTACCTGGGCCGGGCCGACCAGCAGGTCAACCTGCGCGGTTTCCGCGTCGAGCTCGGCGAGATCGAAGCCGCGCTGCTGCACAGCTCGGTGGCTCCGCGCGAGGTCGCGGTGCTGGTTCGCACCGACCTGGTCGACGAGCCGAGGATCGTGGCCTACCTGGTCGCAGGCCCGGAGACCGGGCGCGTCGAGGCCGCCGCCATCCGCCAGGAACTGGCCCGCACGCTGCCCGAGCACATGCTCCCGGCCGCCGTCGTCCCCGTCGAGCGCATTCCGCTGACCGTCAACGGCAAGCTGGACCGGGCCGCGCTGCCCGCTCCGGTCTTCGAGACCACCGTCTACCGCAAGCCGGCCACGGTGACCGAGGAGATCATCGCCGCGGTCTACGCCGAGGTGCTCGGCCGCACCGCCGCCGACGACCAGCCGATCGGCGCCGACGACGACTTCTTCGCCCTCGGCGGCAGCTCGCTGCTCGCGGCGAAGGCGGTGGCCAGGATCGGCGCCGCGCTGGACCGGCGGGTCGGCGTGCGGACCCTGTTCGAGACACCGCGCGTCGGCGAGCTGGCCGCGGCCGTGGACGCGCAGGCGAAGGTCGACCGTCCCGCGCTGGTCGGCCGGGCCCGTCCCGAGCAGCTGCCGCTCTCGCCCGCGCAGCAGCGGATGTGGTTCCTGAACCGTTTCGACCGCGCCTCGGTGGCCTACAACATCCCGTTCGCGCTGCGCCTGTCCGGTGATCTCGATGTGGCCGCGCTGCAAGCCGCGGTGGGCGATCTGGTCGCCCGCCACGAATCGCTGCGGACGGTGTACCCGGAGTTCGACGGGGCGCCCGTGCAGTCGATCATGACTGCCGCTCAGGCCGTTCCGTCGCTCGAGCCGATCGCTGTCACCGAGGCCGAGCTGCCCGGCGCGATCGGTGAACTGGCCGCGACCACCTTCGATGTCACCGCGGAGATCCCGGTTCGGCTGCGCCTGTTCCAGGTGGGCGCTGTAACCGATGGTCGCGCTCCCGAGGGCCCTGCGGAGTCCCGCTCGGCCACCGACACCACCACCACCACCGGCAGCGGCACCGGCACCGGTATCGCCACGGGTACTGGCATGGGTACTGCCACCTCTACCGCAGGCCCCGCCGGAACCATCGCAGGCGAATTCGTGCTCGCCGCCGTCCTGCACCACATTGCCGCTGACGGCTCTTCGATTGCCCCGTTCGTCGCCGATTTGATGCGTGCCTACACCGCGCGCCTGGCCGACACCGCGCCCTGCTGGGCGCCGCCCGCAGTGCAGTTTGCCGACTACGCGCTGTGGCAGCGCGAGCTGCTGGGTGACGAAGCTGACCCGGAATCGGTTGCCGCCCAACAGGTCGGCTACTGGCGGACCCAGCTGGCCGGACTGCCCGATCAGCTGACCCTGCCCACCGACCGGCCCCGCCCTGCCCGGCAGAGCCTGCGCGGCGACAAGGTGAGTTTCACCGTCGACGCCGACCTGCACGCCGCGCTCGTCGCCCTTGGCCGCGGCGCGGGCGCCACCCTGTTCATGGTGGTGCACGCGGCCTTCGCCGCCCTGCTGGCCCGCCTCTCGGGTACGGCAGACATCGCCGTCGGCACCCCCAACGCGGGCCGCGGCGAAGCCGAGCTCGACGAGGTCATCGGCATGTTCGTCAACACCCTGGTGCTGCGCACCCAGGTCGCGGCCGATGCGCCTTTTACCGACCTGCTCGGCGCCGCCCGCGCCGCCGACATCGCCGCGTTCTCGCACGCGGATGTGCCGTTCGAGCGCCTGGTCGAGGTCCTCAACCCGGCCCGCTCCACCGCCCGGCACCCGCTGTTCCAGGTCGGCTACTCGTTCCAGAACCATGAGCGCGGTCAGCTCGAGCTGCCGGGACTGACCGTCTCCGACATCGAATTCGATTCCGGCGTCGCCCAATTCGACCTGCATCTGTTCGCGCTCGATCACTACACCGCCGACGGCGCACCCGCCGGTATCGAGATGGCGCTGGGCTACGCGACCGATCTCTTCGACGCGGACACTGCCGAGCGGTTCGCCGATCAGCTGCGCCGGGTGCTCGAATCCGTCACCGCCGCACCGGAAACCGTCGTCGGCGATCTCGATCTGCTCGGCGCCGACCGCACCCTGGTGCTCGACACCTGGAACGCCACCGCGCACCCGGTCGAGCGGACCACCCTGGCCGACCTCGGCGCCCGCCAGGCCGCCGCCACCCCCGATGCGCTCGCGCTGGTGGACGGCGAGACCGGCGAATCGCTCGACTACGCCGCCTTCGACGGCCGCGTCAACCGGATCGCCCGGCTGCTGATCGCCGAAGGCGTCGGCCCGGAACGCACCGTTGTGCTGGCCATGCGGCGCGGTCTCGACCTGGTGATCGCCATGCACGCCGTCGTGCGTGCGGGCGGCGCCTACGTGCCGATCGACCCCGATCACCCGGTCGACCGGATCGCCTACATCGTGTCCACCGCGGCCCCGCTGTGCGTGCTGACCACCGCGGGCGACGGTCTTCCGCTCGCCGTCGACGTGCCGGTGTTCGAACTGGACCACCTCGCGCTGCAAGGACTCTCGGACCACCCGGTCACCGATGCCGAACGCACCGCACCACTGCGCCCCGAGCACCCCGCCTACGTGATCTTCACCTCCGGCTCGACCGGCCTGCCCAAGGGCGTCACCGTCCCGCACGCCGCGATCGTCAACCAGCTGGCCTGGCTACGCGACCGCTTCACCATGACCGGCAGCGATCGCGTCCTGCTGAAGACCCCCGCCACCTTCGACCTGTCGGTATGGGAGTTCTGGTCCCCGCTGACCTCCGGCGGCGCCCTGATCGTCACCCGCCCCGGCGACGAACGCGATCCGGATCGCCTGCGCACCACCATGACCCGCCACGGCGTCACGGTCCTGCACGCGGTTCCGTCGCTGGTCGGCATGCTGCTGGCCACCGAAGCCGGACTGCCGGACTCCTTACGCGCCGTCCTCGCGATCGGCGAAGCGCTACCCGCCACCACGGCCGCCCAGTTCCGCGCCTGCGGCACAGCGGCCCGCCTGCACAACCTGTACGGGCCGACCGAGGCGGCAGTGTCGATCACCGAATACGAAGTGGCACAGGACCCCACGCACGCGGTGCCGATCGGCACTCCCGCCTGGAACAGCGCCCTCTACGTCCTCGACGCCCGCCTTCGCCCCGTACCCATCGGGGTCGCGGGTGAGCTCTACCTGGCCGGTGACCAACTGGCGCGCGGCTACCACGGCCGCCAGGCCCTCACCGCCGACCGCTTCGTCGCCAACCCGTTCGGGGCTCCTGCACGTGGCGCGGCATCGACCGCCGCTCTCGGCTCGCCCGTATCCGCGACTACGGTCGCCGCGACTACCGCAGGTGGAACAGCCACAGACACAGCAATTTTCACCGCTAGGGCGGACGCAGGCGCTGCGGCGACCTCGCCTGCCCACGGTTCGCGGATGTACCGCACCGGCGACATCGTCCGCTGGCGTGCCGACGGCACCCTCGAGTACCTGGAGCGCGCCGACTTCCAGGTGAAGATCGGTGGATTCCGGATCGAGCTCGGCGAGGTCGAGACGGCATTGCTGCGGTGCGCGGGAGTGCGTGCCGCGGTGGCGATCGCCAAGACCGATGAGCGGGCCGGTTCGCGCCTGATCGCCTACGCCGCTGTCGCCGATCTGACCCCCGGCGACGAGCCGGCGATCGCCGCCCGGCTGCGGGGTGAACTCGCCGCTGAGCTGCCCGCGTACATGGTGCCTGCCGCGCTGGTCGTACTCGACGCGTTGCCGCTCAACGCCAACGGCAAGGTCGACCGGGCCCGGCTGCCCGAGCCGGAGTTCGCGGAGGCGGCCTTCCGCGCGCCGGTCACCGCGACCGGACAGCTGGTCGCGCAGACCTTCGTCGAGGTGATCGGCTGCGCGAGCGCAGGCCTGGACGACGACTTCTTCGCCCTCGGCGGCAACTCGCTGATGGCGACCCGCCTGGCTGCCCGGCTCGGTGCGGCGCTGGGCGCGCAGGTGCCGGTGGCCGCGGTGTTCGACGCCCCGACCGTGGCCGCGCTGGCCGAACGGCTCGGCGGCATCGATCGCTCGATCGCCCGTCCGCCGCTGACCCGGCGCACCGGTGACGGGCCCGCGGTGCTCTCGCCCGCGCAGCAGCGCATGTGGGTGCTGCACCAGCTCTCGCCGCAGTCGGCGGCCTATCACATCCCGGCCGCCATCCGGCTCACCGGCGACCTCGACCTGCCCGCCCTGCAGTCGGCGGTCGGCGACCTGCTGGCCCGCCACGACACCCTGCGTACCCGCTACCCCGACACCGCGGCGGGCCCGGTCCAGCAGGTGATGCCCGCTTGGTCCGCCGCGGTCGAACTGACCCCGATCCCGGTCTCGCCCACCGATCTCGAGGCGAGGATCGCCGCCTTGGTCGCGCAGCCGTTCGATATCACGGCGGCACCGCCGGTGCGGGTGGCGCTCTACGGTCTCGGCACTGCGTCCGACGGCGCCACTCCCGAGGGCTCTCCGTGGTCACGCTCCGCTGCCGCCGAGCACGCCGGTCGTGGTGCGGGCGACTACGTCCTCGTCGTCGTTGTGCACCACATCAGCGCCGACGGCTACTCCATCGCTCCGCTCACCCGGGACCTGGTGCGCGCCTATGTCGACCGCACCGAAGGCCGCGAACCCGGCTGGGCGCCACTGGAAATCCAGTACGGCGACTTCAGCGCCTGGCAGCACGAGCTGCTCGGCACCGACAGCGACCCGGACAGCGTGCTCACCCAGCAGCTGAGCTACTGGACCCGCGAACTGGCCGGTGCGCCCGAACTCCTCGCGCTGCCCACCGACCGGCCAAGGGCCACCCGGCGCGAGATGCGCGGTGCGGCCGAACAGTTCGAGGTCGACGCCGAGCTCACCCGCCGTCTCGACGAGGTGGCCCGCGCCAACGGCACCACCCTGTTCACGCTGGTGCACAGCGCCTTGGCGGTGCTGCTGGCCAAGCAGTCCGGCAGCGCCGACATCACCATCGGCGCACCGGTCGCAGGCCGCGGCGCTCGCGAACTCGACGACCTGGTCGGCATGTTCGTCAACACCGTCGTCCTGCGCACCGAAGTGGACTCGCGAGCGCCGTTCACCGACCTGCTCGCCCAGGCGAGGCGACGTGACCTCGCCGCCATCGCGCACGCCGACGTCCCGTTCGAGCAGGTCGTCGATGCCATGGGCCGGGCCCGCTCGGGCGCCTACACCCCGCTGTTCCAGGTGATGCTCACCTTCCAGAACATGCCACCGGGTGGCATCGAGCTACCCGGGCTGCACGTGCGGACGCTGGACCCCGGACTCGGCGAAGCCAAGTTCGACCTGCATTTGACCGCCCTCCAGCGCTACGACACCGACGGCGCACTCGACGGACTCGACGTGCACTTCGGTTACGCCACAGATCTTTTCGAAGCATCCACCATCCGGATACTGGCCGAACGGTTCCGCAAGGTCCTCGCGGCCGTCGCGGCCGACCCGGCCGTGGTGGTGCGGGCGATCGACGTGCGCACCGACGCGGAACAGACACCGCGTCCGCGCGCCTACACCATTGCCGATCTGCCGGGCCTCGTCGGCTCGGCGGCCCGGCTCGCGCCGGCGACCGTGGCATTCGCCCACGGCGAGCACGCCATCTCGTTCGAAGCGCTCGACGCCAAGCTCACCGCGGTGAGCAAGGCGATGGGCGCCGCGATGAAACCCGAAGCGCTGGTGAACGTCGCGCTGGCCGGGCTGGTGCCCGGTGTGCTCGCCGCTCTCGGTGCGTCCGGACTCACCACCACTTTGCAAACACTGGTGACCGATGCCGCCGCGGTGATCGCCGGGTCGGGGTCGGCTGACGACACGGAAGGACAACTCTGATGTCGCACACGGATTCGGTCACGGCCGCTGTCTCGATCGACGCGCTGCTGCGTGACCCCGAGGACGAGCGCAGGCGTGACCCGGCGACGCTGCTCGCCGCTTTCACCACCCAGCTCCGCCACGACCCCGACGCTGTCGCGGTGCGTGACGGTGCGACCGAGCTCAGTTACGGCGAGCTCGGCGAACGGGTCGACGCGCTGGCGGCCTGCCTGGCCGCACGCGGCGTCGGACCGGAGACCACCGTCGCGGTGTCGCTGCCGCGCTCGACCGAGTTGGTCGTCGCCGTGCACGCGGTGATCGCCGCGGGCGGCGCGTTCGTCCTGCTCGATCCGGACGCCCCCGCCGACGTGCGGCAGCGCACGGTGTCGCTGGCGGCGCCGGTTCTGATGATCACCGCGCCGGACACACCCCATCCGAACGGTGTCCCGGCACTGGCGATCGACACCGAACCCTGCGGTGACGTCGCGGCCGACGAGCTACCGGGACCGGGGGCCGACAATCCGGCCTACCTCGTGGTCGATGTGGCGGCGGCGAGCGCGGTCGTCGTCGGACACCGTGCCGCCCAGGCCAATTCGGTGTGGCGGCAGCGGCTCTGCGGCGTCGGCCCCGGTGACGCCGTGCTCTGGCACGCGCCACTGTCCGGTCAGGCGACGGTGGGGGAGATGCTGCTCGCCCTGCAGACCGGCGCCACCCTCGTCCTCCCGACGGGTGCCTCGCTGGCCCGCTCGATCTCCGAGACCGGCGTCACCGCGGCCTGTTTCGATCCCGATCAGCTCGCCGCGCTCGCCGCGCTGCCCGATGCCGAAGAGCGCCTCGATTCCCTGCGCATCGTGCTCAGCTGCGGCGCACCACTGCCCGTCAAGACCGCCGCCGCCTTGCGCGCCGTGAGCGGCGCGACCCTGTGGCACGTCTACGGCAGGCCGGAGACCGCGGGTGAGGTCGTTGCCCACGAGGTCACCGGCGCCGACCTCGAGGTGGTGCCGCTCGGCTCGGCCGCCGACGACGTCGAACTGCTGATCCTCGACGAGCACCTGTGCCCGGTCCCCGACGGTGAAGTCGGCGAACTCTACGTCTCCGGTGTGCAATTGGCGCGCGGATACCTGGGCAGGCAAGCGACCGCGGCCACCTTCCTGGCCAACCCGATCGGCCCGGTCGACGACCGGATGTTCGCCACCGGCGACCTCGTGCGCCGCAGGCCGCCGGGCGACGGCTGGACCGCCGAACTCGAGTTCATCGGCCGCGTCGACGATCGCGACCAGCTCGGGTCCGAGGCGCCGCGCCTGGGCGGGCTCCCCGGCGAACTGCTGCTCGACGAATTCGAAGCGCAGGCCGCCGCGACCCCTTTCGACCCGGCGGTCGTGTACACCCCGAGCACGGGTGACCCGGCCTCGATCATCACCTACGGTGACCTGGACCGGCGCACCAACCAGCTGGCCCGGCACCTGACCGCGCTCGGCGTCGGTCCGGAATCAGCGGTGCTCGTGGATGTTCCGCGCTCGGTGGAACTGATCGTCGCGATGTACGCCGTCCTCAAAGCGGGCGGCGCCGTCGTACCCGTCGACACCGCGACGGCCGTCTTACCGCCGGTCGCGAACTCCGCACTGGTGCTGACCGTGCGCGACCGCGATCACCTGGCGCTGTACGACATTCCGGCCGTCGTCGTCGACGAGGCGCCGCTCGCCGACTACTCCGACGAACCGATCACCCGCGCCGAACGCCGCGCGCCCGTGCTGCCGGAGCATCCCGCGTTCGTGCTGTACCCGCACGGCGCGACCCAGGGCATCACGATCAGCCACATCGCCGCGATGCACCGGCTGACCGGCATCCAGGGCCGCCACGCCTTCACCAACCGCGACGTCTATCTGCATCAGGCGGCCATCGGCGAGGTCACCGAATGGCACGGCTATGTGCTGCCCTTGCGGGTCGGCGCGACCGTCGTCCTCACGGAACCACCCGATCCGGTCCGGTTAGCCGGCCTGGTCGCCGACTACGGCGTGACCACGGCCGACTTCACCCCGCAGCGCCTGGCCGCCTTCACCGAGCACATCCACCGGGCAGGCCTGCGCGCCGAGATCGTCTCGCTGCGCAGCGTCGTCGTTCTCGGTGCGCCGCTCACCGCGGCCGAGGTCCGTGCCTTCGGCGCGGTGACGGGCGCCCGGCTGCACCACGACTACGGCCGGGCCGAGGCCACCGTCACCCTCACCTACCCGCCCGCACCGCGCACCGACACCCCCGAGCCGCCCGCCGTGCGGGTCCGCGAATGGAACCGCCGCGTCTATGTGCTCGACCCGCGCCTGCGGCCGACGAGCCCCGGCGTCGTGGGGGAGCTGTACCTGTCCGGCGCGCAACTGGCCCGCGGATATCGCGACGACCCGGTGGCGACCGCCGATCGTTTCGTGTCGAACCCGTTCGGGATCCCCGGGGAACGGATGTTCCGCACCGGCGAGCTGGCGCGCTGGGAGATCGACGGCACCACAGCGGCATTGGTTCGCCTCGGTTCCGTCGACCTGCTGAAGACCGGTGCACTGGAATCGTTCCCGGTGTGCGGCGCGAGCATGCGAGCCCGGATCGGCGCCGGGATCGGCGCGCGGATCGCCGAATTGTCCCGCAGGCACGCGGTCCCGCCGTTCGCGGTGGTCAGAGCGGCGATGACGGTCCTGCTCGCCTGGCAGGCAGGCGCCGCCGTCGCCGGCGCCACCACTCTCTCCGAAATCCTCTGTGCCGAGCCGGATCCCGTGGTCGCCTCGGCCACCGCGGCTACCAGCGAGTCGTGCGCCGTCACCGGCCCGCTGGGCGAGGTGACACTGAGCTACCTCGACACCGGCGCATTCGACGTCCCCGGCCTCGAACTCACCGCGATGCGCTTCGACGGCTCGACCGTGGCCGACGGCATGCACTTCATCGTCTCCGCCAACGCCGACCCCGACGGCAATCTCGGCCTCGAAATCGAATACAGCACAGACCGTTTCGACGACCGCACCGCCGCCACCCTGCTGCGTCGCTTCTCCCGCGCACTCGGCCTGCTCACCGCCGACCCCGACGCCCCGAGCGACTCCTTCGACCTCAGCACCCCCGCCGAAAGGAAAATCCGATGAGCAATCCGTTCGACGACGAGAACGCCCAGTTCTACGTCCTGGTCAACGCCGAAGGCGAACACTCCCTCTGGCCCACCTTCGCCGCCGTCCCCGGCGGCTGGACCGTAGCCTTCGGCGCCGCCACCCGCACCTCCTGCCTCCAGTACGTCGAAGCCCACTGGCTTGACATGCGCCCCAACTCCCTCATCGCCGCCATGGCCAACGAAGGCTGACACCCCGCCGGCTTCCGTCCCCCGGTTCAGTCCGCGAGCGTCATCGGCGGCGGCTGCCACGTGCCGTCGAGAGCTGCTTCTTTCGGGGCGTAGAGGCGGAGGGTGAGGGAGAAGTCGCCGGTGGGTGGGATGGGGAGCCAGTTTCCGGTGGGGACGCGGGGGCGTGGGTCCTCGTATTGGACGGCGATATCGATCGAGCCGTCGGGTGCGGCCACGGGTGGGGGGACGTGGCCTACGGCGTAGATCGCGTTCGGGTTGGGAACCAGGAAGCCCTGGGGGTCGTAGGCGGTGAGGGAAGCGAAGGCGGCTACCGGTGGCCATTGGTCGCGGGCGAAGCGGATGCGATAGCGCAGAGGACGGCCCTGGTCGTCGGTGGCGGGGGCGGACCAGAGCGTCGCGTAGAGGACGTTGCGGATCGGGGCGACGCCGGGGGAGCGCATCGCTACTGCCGCGCGGCGCAGGTAGTCGGTGCCGTAGTCGCCGAGGTCGATCGGGATTTCCCAGCCGTTGACGTGCCGGGCGGTGGGGTCGCGCCAGTCGACGATCCGGCGATTCGCCTGGCGCACGGCCTCGTCGAGCACGTCGACGGGCTGACCGTCGACGGTGCCACCCGGCCGCACCCCGATCGCGGCGAGTTCCCGCATCAGTGGGGCGTCGGCGGGTGCGGGCGGTGTGGTCAGCAGGAGCCGGCACAGTCGATTGAGGTAGGTGCGGCCGTCCATTGCCGCGATCCGCTTCACCGGCGGTTCCGGCCCGCGGTAGATCGGCTGGAAGCGGCTCACGGTGCTGTCGAATTCGCCGCGTTGCCAGGCACTCAACGGGATCAGCTTGATCTGCTGCTGCAGGCCGCTCACCCGGGACGCGTCTCCCGGCCCGTTGATCTGGATGCGGCCCACGATCGTCGACATCACCGCGGGCATGCGCAACCGGGTGGTCTGTGCGGGCACCGTGCCCGACCACTCCGGTCCGGTGATGACGTAGGTGTCGGGCCGCCCTGCGCCATCGGCGGAGGTGCGTGGATCTTCGCTGGTCAGATCGTGCACGGTGTTGGCCCACCCGTCGAGCACCTGGAACAGCCAGAACCGGCCGGGTTCCATCCCCGGTATCTGCAGCACCAGCGGCTCGTCGGCGAGGTCGAGCCAGGCCTGCGAATAGACCATGTCGTGGCTGAGCCGGGCGACGCGGGTGTCCGGATCGGGCAGCCCGCTGTGATCGACGGTGTTCGTCGGCCCGCTCGCCGCCCGCAACATGTCCAGCATGATCATCGGATAGCCGAAGATATAGGCGTCGATGGCGAGCGCGAGAACGTCCGGCGGACCGGTGGTCCGCCTCGGCCCCCGCTCCGGATCGTCACCGCCGCAACCGGGCAGCGCCGCGGCCATCACACCCGCAGCGCCGAGCCCGAGCAGCCCACGCCTGCTCAGCCCGCCGTATTCACCCGCGAGACCATCCATCCACTCTCCGTTCGAGCGTATCGACGGCCACCATAAATCGTTCCCGCCCGACTCCACCTCACACGCAGAGGATGAAATACGCAGGTCAGCCGAGTTTGGGGTCAGGCAGGCTGTAGGACACCGAGATGTTCTTGCCGGTTAGGTGTGCTTGCCCGCCGGTCGTCCGGCGCGCAGATTGCTCGCGAATCCGGTGATATCCGATTGCAGTTCGGGGTAGGCACGGGGGTGTGGCAGTTCGGTCTCGACGGTGTCCAGGACGGACACGAGCGCACTCTCGACGAGAGCATCGGCATTCCGCAGACCCCATCGCTGCCCTTCGGCGACCAGCTGCGCACGCGTGATCGCCCGGTGCCGGTATTCCTGATCGATGGCCAACGCCATCTCACCGTCGTTGGGCTGGTGGACCTGCGGCACGAAATCGTAAGCCGGAGCCAATCCGGCGGAGCCGTCCGGTGGGTGCAGTAACGAGATGTTCTTCGCGTGCATGTCCAGGTTGCCGACCGCCACAGCCGCCGTCGTCATGCGGAGCAGGCGTGCCACCGGCTCACGGCCGACTGTCGTCATCAGGGTCTTCGCAATGCGCTCGAGAGACACCCGCCCGCCGAACCGCTGGTACTTCTGGTCGCCGGTTGCGCCCAGAATCTGGCTGAAGTCCTCCTGGTGGATTCGGCCGTCCGGCGCATTCCGCGACCGGTCGTAGCGCTCGATCGCCAACGCCGGAACCCCGTCGAATTCCGCGATCCAGGTCTGGAAATCGGCGAGACCGGCGGCCCGGACTATCCGAGCGCCGTATTCCTCGTCATAGATGGACGTGGGGTAATCGCGGGATTCCGGCTTCAGAATGTGTGTCGACGGGTAGCCATCGAGGACGCGATGCCAGCCAGATCCGGCGCGGGCGAGAACGATCTTGTCCTGGACGCCGGCCAGAGAAGTCTTGCCGCCGACCGGTTTGTTGCCCAACGGGTTCTCGCCGACGTTGATGAGCAGGTGCGCGACGCCGGCCTCGGTGAGCGGTTCGAGCCGGGGCTCCTTCGGCTCGCCCGGCATCTCGGGATCCCAGATCTGCAGTGCTCCGGCGACATCGCGACCGTAGCGGCGCAGCAATCCGATGGTGTCACGCTCGGCCAGTCCCGCCTCCTGCGCCAGCCGGCTCAGCATCCGGCCCTCCGGCAGCAACTCGCGAAAGAAGTTCTGGCGGCGGCCTTTTCCCGAGCGTGTCGGCACGACAGCGAAGGGGATTGCCAGCGACAGGATCGTGCTGTCAAGGCCGAAGGTCTCGATGGCCGAGGGGGCGGGAACGAACTCGAAGTCCTGTCGGCTGCCGGTCAGTGTGCCCACACGGGTTTCGTAGAGCTCGACGACGAGGTCAGTCATCGGTGTCTGCCGGGGCGATCGTGGCGGTGAGGTGCATGCCGGTCTCGCGCATCATGGCGAAGAGTCGGTCGGTGTAGATAGACGGTTTGCCCGCCTCCATCTCCCAGATGTAGCGCTGACTGGTGCCGAGCCGGTCGGCGAGTTCACGTTGGCTGAGGCCGCTGAGCAGGCGGGCTTGTTGCAGGATGCGGCCCAGCGACTCGGGGCTGGTGACCTTGCCGGTGTATGCCATCTTGCCTCCCGACTACGATTAGGTAGTCATCACATTTGACTACCTTATGGTAGTTCACGCTGGTGACTACGAAAAGCTCGTCACCAGCGTGATGCGCGGGTCAGCCGAGTAGGACCCGGCGCATGAGGTAGGCGACTCTGGCACGGCACGCGATGGGGTCGCCTGCGAAGGCCTGGCCTAGGTCGATGACCATGGCGAAGGCCGCGTGGACGAGGAAGCGGGACTCGGCGGCGGAGAGGTCGGGGCGTTCCTCGCGGACAAGGCGGGCCCATTCCTGGACGCTCAGGCGCTGGATATTGCGCAGGACCGCGCGTTCCTCGGCGGGGACGTGCCCGAATTCGGCGTAGTAGACGACGGCGAGTGCGCGTTCGTCGAAGGTGTCGGTCACGAACTGGTCGATCAGGACACCGAGCGCCGCGCCGCTGTCGGGGGTGTTCGCGACGGCGGGGCCGATCGCGCCGGACACGCGGTCCGCCGCGCGGCGGAAGGCGGCGGCGAGGATGTCGCTCTTGCCGCGGTAGAAGCGGTAGACCGCCGAGGCGGCCGACAGGCCGGCGGCCGAGGCGATGTCCTCGACGCTGACGTTCGGGTAGCCGCGTTCGTGGAACAGTTCGACCGCTTTGCGCAGCAGCAGTTCGTGTTTGAACGAGTCCGGGATCTCGACCTGGGTCGGCTGCTCCGAAACCGTTGCCGCGGGCGGCAATCCGCCCTCGGCCAGGGCGAGACAGGCGGCGCCGAGCAGCCGGTTCAGCGTGCGGGCGGGCAGGGCGGCGTGATGGTCGGCGATGCTGGTGATGACGCCGAACATCGCGGTGGACAGCATCCGTAGATCCAGTGCGGTCAGTTCGGGGCGCAGCACGGCCAGCTGCTCGTCGAGCGCGACCTGCACGCAGGCGCGCTGCTCGTCGAGCACCAGCCGATCGGCGGGCTCCAGATAGCGGCCCTCCCAGCGCACGAGCGTGACCGTCGCCCGGTTCTCGACTGTCGCGCCGATGAGCCCGGTCAGCATGTGCCGCAACCGTTCCGCTGCGGTGGGTGTCGCGTCAACGGATGCGGTGATCGAGGCGGTGAAGGCCTGCCCGACCCGCAGCAGCTCCTCCCGGAACAGCGCGTACTTGCTCGGGTAGTGCCGGTACAGCGCGGCCGAGCTGATGCCTAACCCGGCCGCGATGTCCTCCATACTCACCCCGTGATACCCGGCGGCGCCGAACGCCACCGCCGAGCTGGCCGCGATCTGCGCACGCCGATTCTTCGGCCGCCGCCGCACACCATCCTTCGCCCCGCCGACTACCGATCCACGTGCTCCACGAGACTCGCCGACATTCATACGCGAAGTGTATTGCAGCGTGTCCGAGGGCTTTGCGGGTGATCAGACACGGCCCTTCGCGGGCGTCCGTAGCGAGCCCTCAGGGCTTGTGGGGTGGGGTGATTTGCGCGTACCAGTCCAGCAGTGCCGGGTCGTCGACGGCGCTGCGTTCGACTACGCGGCTCGCGTCCGCGCCCTGGAAGAGCTTCTTGATCGGGACTTCCAGTTTCTTGCCGGTTCTGGTGTGGGGGATGCCGGGGGCCTCGCGGATCTCGTCGGGGACGTGGCGGGGGGAGACCTCGGTGCGGATCGCGGTGGCGAGGCGGGTTTTGAGGTCGTCGGTGAGTTCGGCGCCGGGCGCGAGGACGACGAACAGGGGCATCCAGTAGCCGCCGTCGGGTTGTTCGGCGCCGATCACCAAGGCCTCGGCTATCTCCGGGAACTGTTCGACGACCTGGTAGATGTCGGCGCTGCCCATGCGGATGCCGTGCCGGTTGAGGGTGGAGTCGGAGCGGCCGTGCACGACGACACTGCCGCGCTCGGTCAGGGTGATCCAGTCGCCGTGCCGCCACACGCCGGGGTAGGTGTCGAAATAGGCGTCGTGGTAGCGCTTTCCGTCCTCGTCGCGCCAGAAACTGACCGGCATCGACGGCATCGGCTGGGTCACCACCAGCTCGCCGACCTCGCCGCGCACCGGTGTGCCCTGCTCGTCGAAGGCGTCGAGGGCGACACCGAGATACGGCGCCGACAGCTCGCCGGGCCAGACCGGCACGGTGGGCACGCCGCCGATGAAGGCCGACACCACGTCGGTGCCGCCGCTGATCGAGCTCACCTGCACGTGCTCGCCCGCGTTCTCGTTCAGCCACAGCGCACTCGACACCGGCAGCGCCGAGCCGGTGATGCCGACGGTGCGCAGGGCCGACAGATCGTGATCGGTGCGCGGCACCGATCCCGCCTTGATACAGCCGAGGACATAGCCGGGGCTGGTGCCGAGGACGGTGGCGCGCACCTGAGCGGCGAGGCGCCACAGCGCATCCGGCGCGCCAGCGGCCGGGCTGCCGTCGTAGGTGACGATGGTCGCGCCGGCCAGCAGCCCGGCCACCTGGAAGTTCCACATCATCCAGCTGGGGCTGGTGTACCAGAAGAACGTGTCGTCAGGTCCGATATCGGACTGCAGCGCAACGGCTTTGAGGTGTTCCAGCAGCACGCCGCCGTGTCCGTGCACGATGCCCTTGGGCAGGCCGGTGGTGCCGGAGGAGAACACGATCCACAGCGGATGATCGAAATCGACCGCGGTGGTGTCGATGACGCCGAGACCGACCTCGGCGACAGCATCGGACCATGCCACGCTGTCCGGAACCTCGAGGCCGAGCTGCGACACCGCGACGGTGGCGCGCAGGCTGGGCAGACCTTCTCGCAGCGCGGCGATGTCGGCGCGCTTGTCGTGCTGCTTACCGCCGAACCGGTAGCCGTCAGTGGTCACCAGCACGGTCGGCTCGAGCTGGCCGAGACGGTCCAGCGCCGCCTTGGCCGAGTAGTCCTGCCCGCACGCGCTCCACACCGCGCCGATGCTCGCGGTGGCGAGGAAGGCGACGATCGCCTCCGGGATATTCGGCAGGTAGCCGATCACCCGGTCGCCCGCCTCGACGCCCTGCTCACGCAGCGTTCGCGCGAAAACGGTGACCTGCTCGATCAATTCGGACCAGGCGATCTCTCGCGGCTCGGCGTCCTCGTGCAGGGCGATGATCGCGGGACGGCCGAACTGGGCCATCCGGATGATCTGGTCGACATAGTTCAGCCGGGTACCGGGGAACCACTGCGCGCCGGGCATCTCCCGCGAGCCGAGCACCGCACCGGCGGTCTCACCGAGCTCGAAGTAGTCCCACAGCGCCTGCCAGAACCCGGCGATATCGTCGACCGACCACTGCCACAGTGCCTGGTAGTCGGGATACGCCTTGCCTGTCCTGGCGCTGACGAAGGCAGCGAAGCCGGTGATCCGTGCCGACGCGATGTCCTGGGCGTTCGGCTCCCATTGCGGTTGCACCGGATGTCCTCCTCTGGATTGCACGTGAACCGGGGTCTCCGGCGAATGGTTACCCGGCGCGCCGGGATGTACTCAGCGGGCCCGGCGGACGATCTGCTCGGCGTGCCGAAGAACCGGTGCGTCGACCATGCGGCCTTCGAACGCGAAGACTCCGCGATGGTTGGGCACCTCGGCGAGAACCCTTCGTGCCCAATTGATCTCGTCCGGATCGGGCGCGAATCCCTCGCGGATCACCGCCACCTGACTCGGATGAATGGCCACCTTGGCATCGAAACCGACGGCCACCGCGTCGAGTGTCTCCACCGCCAGCCCCTCCAGATCCTTGATGTTCAGGAACACCGAATCCAGGGCGAACCGGCCGAAGGCCTTGGCTGCCAGCAGACTCGCCGAGCGCACGTGCCGGGCGACATCGCGGTAGCTGCCGTCGGCATGCCTGCTGGAATTGCCGCCCAGCCCCGCGACCAGATCCTCGGCGCCCCACATCACGCCGATCGCGTTCTCGGCCGCGACCGATTCGGCCACCCGCACCGCACCGAGCGGCGACTCGATCAGCACGATGACCTCATACCCGGCCAGGCTCCGAACCTGTTCGGCCGATTCGCATTTGGGCAGCATGACGCGCCGGTAGGCGGTCTGCGCGAGGGCTGCCAGGTCGGCCGCGTACTCGTCGGTGTCGGCCGCGTTGACGCGAATCACGGTGTGCTGCGGGTCGAGTGGGGTCTCGATCAGTGCTTTCCTGGCCGCGGCCTTGTCACCCGCGGCGACGCCGTCCTCGAGATCGAGGATCACCACATCGGCCACGGCGGCGGCCTTGGCGAAGCGCTCGGGGCGGTCGGCCGGGCAGAACAGCCAGGCCGGTCCGCTCGGCTCCCATGCGCTCACGCTGTCTCCCGTCATCGTCATGCTGTGTCCTTTCGGCGGGCCGGGACGCCCGGGGATGGTGCGGCACGCCAGTTCCTCCGGGCGTTGCCCGCTCATGCCGCGGGCGCCTTCCTGACCAGGGTCTGCCGGACCGCCTTCGCCACGATCACGCCGTCCTGATTGCGCGCGGTGTGGGTGAGGCTGACGATGCCCTCACCCGGGCGGCTCTTCGATTCCCGCTTGTCGGTGACCAGCGTTTCGGCGTACATCGTGTCGCCGTGGAACAGCGGCGCTGGCAGCGCCATCTCGGAGAAGCCGAGATTGGCCACCAGGGTGCCCTGGGTGAGCTGGGCGACCGAGAGGCCGACCAGCGTCGACAGTGTGAACATCGAGTTCACCAGGCGCTGGTTGAACGGCGGCTGCGCGTCGGCGAAGGCCGCGTCCAGGTGCAGCGCCTGGGTGTTCATGGTCAGCGTGGTGAACAGGACATTGTCGGCCTCGGTGATGGTGCGGCCGGGCCGGTGCTCGTAGATCGTCCCGACCTCGAACTCCTCGAACCACAATCCACGCTGGACGACGCGCCGCGTCACAGACCCAGCTCCCGTGCGATCAGCATCAGCTGCACCTCCGTCGTGCCCTCACCGATTTCCAGGATCTTGCTGTCACGGTAGTGCCTGGACACGGGGTATTCGTTCATGAAACCGTTGCCGCCGAAGATCTGGGTGGCGTCGCGCGCGTTGTCCATCGCGGCCTCGCTGGCGACCATCTTGGCGATCGAGGCGGCCTTCTTGAACGGCTTGCCCGCCAGCATCAACGCGGCGGCGTCGTAGTAGGCGGTACGCGCGACGTGGGCGCGCGCCTCCATCCTGGCGATCTTGAACGCGATGGCCTGGTTGCGGCCGATGGCCTGCCCGAACGCCTGGCGCTCGCCGGCGTAGCGCACGCTCTCGTCGACGCAGCCCTGGGCGGCGCCCACCGCGAGCGCGGCGATGGCGATGCGGCCCTCGTCGAGGATGCGCAGGAAGTTGGCGTAGCCGCGGCCGCGCTCGCCGAGCAGGTTCTCCTTCGGCACCCGCACATCGGTGAAGCTGAGCGGGTGGGTGTCGGAGGCGTTCCAGCCGACCTTGTTGTAGGCCGGTTCGGCGACGAAACCGGGCGTGCTGGTCGGCACCAGGATGGTGGAGATCTCCTTCTTGCCGCCGGTCTGCCCGGTGACCGCGGTGACGGTGACCAGCCGGGTGATGTCGGTGCCGGAGTTGGTGATGAACTGCTTGGCGCCGTTGATCACCCAGCTCTCGCCGTCCTCGATCGCGGTGGTGCGGGTGCCGCCCGCGTCGCTGCCCGCGTCGGGTTCGGTGAGACCGAAACCGGCCAGCGCGCGCCCGCTGGTGAGCTGGGGCAGCCATTCGGTCTTCTGCTTGTCGTCGCCGAAGCGGTAGATCGGCATCGCGCCGAGCGAGACGCCTGCCTCGAGCGTGATGGCGACACTCTGGTCGACCTTGCCGAGTTCCTCGAGCGCCAGGCACAGGGCGAAGTAGTCGCCGCCCATGCCGCCGAACTCCTCGGGGAACGGCAGGCCGAACAGGCCCATATCGGCCATCCCGGCGACGACTTCGTACGGGAAGCTGTGCTCGGCATCGTGTTTCGCCGAGACGGGCGCGACGACCTGCTGGGCGAAGTCGCGCACGGTGAGGGCGAGCTGGCGGTATTCGTCCGGCAGCGATCCGGTGGACAGGAAGTCGGTCATGCGGGGGTTCCTTCCGCGTCGGCGGTGTCGGTGGGATGGGCGATGACGCGGACCAGCACCTGGTCGAGCTTCACCTGGGCGCCCGGCTGTGCCAGGAGTTCGACGGTGCCCGCGACGGGGGCGGTGAGCGCGTGCTCCATCTTCATGGCCTCGATGACGATCACCGGGTCGCCGACCTCGACGGTCGCGCCGTCGGCGACCGGTGTCGCGATCACCGAACCCGGCATGGGGCTGCGGATTTCGGCGTCGCCGACGTGTGCCGTGTCGCCACGCACGCTCGCCTCGGCGACCTCGCGCAGCACGGCGACACCGGCTTCGCCGCTCACCCACAGCTGACCGTCGGCCTCGGCGACGCGATGCGCACGCCGGAGTCCGTCCACGGTGAGAGTGAGACGGTCGGCGAGCAGCGTGGCCGCGAGTGAGCGGGTGTCGGACTCGTCGGTGTGCGCGCCCGGCCGCGCGGTGTCGTCGGTTTCGAGCCGAACGGTCGCGGATTCCGGTGTGCCCGTGATGAAGACGTGGCGGATCTGATCGCCCCCGGCGAGCCGGATCACGGTCGGCGCCGGTGTGCCGAGGCGCCAGCCCGACGGCACCGACCACGGGTCACCACCCGTGCTCGGCCACCGGCGCAGCCAGTGATACGCCGCGGCGGCGATGAATTCGTCGTCGGTGACGGCGGCGGGCCGGAAGTCGGCCACCCGGCGGTCCAGCAGCGCGGTGTCGAGGCGGCCCGCCTGGACGTCGTCGTCGGCGAGCAGGAAACGCAGGAACTCGATATTGCTCGTGACGCCGAGCAGCACGGTCTGCTCGAGCGCGCGGTCCAGCGCGGCGAGCGCGTCGGCGCGCGTGGTGCCGCGGGCGATCACCTTCGACAGCATCGGGTCATAGTCGCTGCCGACCACGGTGCCCTCGGACAGGCCCGAATCCACCCGCACGCCAGGGCCGTTCGGCTCGGCGAGGGCGAGCACGGTGCCGCCGGTGGGCAGGAATCCGCGACCCGGGTCCTCGGCGTAGACGCGCGCCTCGATCGCATGCCCGGCCAGGTGGATCTCGTCCTGCGTCCGCGCCAGCTTCTGCCCGGCGGCGACGCGCACCTGGCATTCCACCAGGTCGACGCCGGTGACCATCTCGGTCACCGGATGCTCCACCTGCAGCCGGGTGTTCATCTCCATGAAGAAGAACTCGTCGGGCCGGTCGGCGGAGACGATGAACTCCACGGTGCCCGCGCCGACGTAGTCGACGCTGCGCGCGGTATTGCAGGCCGCGGTGCCGATGCGGGCCCTGGTCGCGGCGTCGAGCAGCGGCGACGGCGCTTCCTCGATCACCTTCTGATGCCTACGCTGCAAGCTGCATTCGCGTTCGCCCAGGTGCACGACATTGCCGAACTTGTCGGCCAGGACCTGCACCTCGATGTGGCGGGGCCGGGTGACGAACCGCTCCAGGAACAGGGTGTCGTCACCGAAGGACGCGCCGGCCTCCCGGCGCGCGCTGACCAGTGCGGCGGGCAGGTCCTCGGCCCGGTCGACCCGGCGCATGCCCTTGCCGCCACCACCGGCCGACGGCTTCACCAGCACGGGATAGCCGACTTCGGCGGCGGCGGTGATCAATTGCTCGTCGGTGAGGCCGGGTTCGGCGATGCCGGGAACGACCGGAACGCCGAACGCGGTGACGGTCTTCTTGGCGGTGATCTTGTCGCCCATCACCTCGATCGCCTTGGCGGGTGGCCCGAGGAAGACGATGTCGGCGTCGGCCAGCGCGGCCGCGAACGCCGAATTCTCCGACAGGAAGCCATAACCGGGGTGCACGGCCTGAGCGCCGGAGCGCAGGGCCGCGTCGACGACCTTCTCGATCGACAGGTAGCTCTCGCGAGCGGGCGCGGGCCCCAGCCGCACCGCCACATCGGCCTCACGCACATGGCGGGCGCCGGCGTCGGCGTCGCTGTACACCGCGACCGAGCGAATGCCCATGGCGCGCAATGTCTTGATGACGCGCACCGCGATCTCGCCGCGATTGGCGACCAGGACGGTGTCGAATTCGACGGGGTGGGATTTGTTCAGCATGTCGCTCACATCCGGAAGACGCCGTAGGAAACGGGCTCGAGCGGCGCCTGCGCGCACACCGAGAGGGCAAGTCCGAGCGCGGTTCTGGTGTCGGTGGGCGCGATGACACCGTCGTCCCAGATCCGCGCCGTCGCGTAGTAGGGGTTGCCCTGGGTCTCGTACTGCTCCCGGATCGGCGCCTTGAAGGCCTCCTGATCCTGCTCCGACCACGGCTTGCCCGCGCTGTCGAGCTGGTCGCCGCGCACGGTCGACAGCACCGAGGCGGCCTGCTCGCCACCCATCACCGAGATCCGCGCGTTCGGCCACATCCACAGGAAGCGCGGCGAATACGCGCGCCCGCACATGGAGTAGTTGCCCGCGCCGTAGGAGCCGCCGATCACCACGGTCAGCTTCGGCACCCGCGCGCACGCCACCGCGGTGACCATCTTGGCGCCGTGCTTGGCGATGCCGCCCGCCTCGTAGTCGCGCCCGACCATGAAGCCGGTGATGTTCTGCAGGAACAGCAGCGGGATCTTGCGCTTGTCGCACAGTTCGATGAAATGCGCGCCCTTCATGGCGGATTCGGCGAACAGCACGCCGTTGTTGGCGACGATGCCGACCGGGTGGCCGTGGATGCGGGCGAACCCGGTGACCAGGGTCTTGCCGTATTCGGCCTTGAACTCATGGAATCCGGCCTCGCCGTCGACGATCCGGTCGATCACCTCGCGCACGTCGTACGGCGTGCGCGGATCGACCGGGACCACGTCGTAGAGCTCGTCCTCCGGCTTGGCGGGCGGGGTGCTCGGCAGCACCTCCCACGGCGCCTCGGGGCGCGGACCGAGGGTGGCGACGATATCGCGGACGATGCGCAGCGCGTCGCGGTCGTCCTCGGCGAGGTGGTCGGTGACGCCGGAGGTCCGCGAGTGCAGCAGGCCGCCGCCGAGTTCCTCGGCCGTGACGACCTCGCCGGTCGCGGCCTTCACCAGCGGCGGGCCGCCGAGGAAGATGGTGCCCTGGTCGCGCACGATGACGGCCTCGTCGGCCATGGCGGGCACGTAGGCGCCACCGGCGGTGCACGAACCCATCACCGCCGCGATCTGGGCGATGCCCTTGGCGCTCATGTTCGCCTGGTTGTAGAAGATGCGGCCGAAGTGCTCGCGGTCGGGGAACACCTCGTCCTGGTGCGGCAGGAAGGCGCCGCCGGAGTCCACCAGATACACGCACGGCAGGTTGTTCTGCGCGGCCACCTCCTGCGCGCGCAGGTGCTTCTTCACCGAGATCGGGTAGTAGGTGCCGCCCTTGACCGTCGCGTCGTTGGCCAGCACCAGGCACTCGCGGCCCGCGATCCGGCCGATGCCCGCGATCACGCCCGCGCCGGGGCACTCGTCGCCGTACATGCCGTTGCCGGCCAGCGGGGACAGTTCGAGGAACGGGCTGCCGGGGTCGAGCAGCTGGTCGACCCGCTCCCGGGGGAGCAGCTTGCCCCTGGCCGCGTGCCGCTCGCGCGACTTCTGCGGGCCGCCGAGCGCTGTCTTGGCCAGCCGCTGCCGCAGCTCGTCGACCAGCGCGTGGTGCGCGGCCCGGTTGCTCGTCGCGGCCGCGGTGCCGTTGTCGAGGTCGTGCGTAACGGTCATCACGCCATCCTGCCATCCGGTTAATCGCCAATAACTGAAATTCAGGTTAATCTTGACTAACCAAGTTGTCCAGACCCGGTGGAAGGGAGTCGAGGTTGGCCACGCTCGAGCCCGCCCCGGTGACCCGGCGCGAATTGATGAAAGCCCAGCGTCGGGAGCAGTTGCTCGACGCGGGTGCCCGGCTGATCGCCGATCGCGGATTCTTCGGTGTCCGCCTCGACGACCTCGGCGCGGCGGTCGGCATCAGCGGTCCGGCCGTCTACCGGCACTTCGCGAACAAAGAGGCCCTGCTCGTCGAACTCCTCGTCGGCGTCAGTGAGCGGCTGCTCCACGGCGGCCGCGCTGTCGTCGAGGCGGCGGCGTCCCCGGCCGAGGCGCTGGAAGGCCTCGTCGATTTCCACCTCGACTTCGCCTTCGACGACCCCGAACTCATCCGCATCCAGGACCGCGACCTCGACAACGTCCCCGCCGCCGACCGCCGCACCCTGCGCCGCACCCAGCGCCAGTACGTCGAGGTGTGGGTGCAGGTGCTGCGTGAGGTGCACCCCGGCCTCGCCGAGGAAACCGCCCGCGTACAGGCCCACGCGGCCTTCGGTCTGATCAACTCCACCCCGCACAGCGCGACCCCGGCGATCGCGACGAGGGCCCGGCCGGTGCTGCGGCAGATGGCGCTCGCGGCATTGTCGGAGTCGCCCCAGGCGGCGTCGCGGATTCAGCCTGCTCGCCAGCGCAAACAGCCGGCGGCGGAACCGGTTCCAGGCAACGGGATCGTCTCCGGCCTGATCGACGACCAGCGCCGTTGATCGGGTGACCGCATCCGGCTGTCAGTTCAGTTGGCTCACAAGCCAGCCGGGGCCGACGGTCTCGGCGCCGAGCGCCTGGACTCGGGAACGGAGTTCGCGGTCGGCGGTGACGACGGTGATGTGTCCGGCGGCCTCGGACACTACGTCGACGATCTTGTCGTCGCCTGAGCGTTCGGCCAGGACGACGGTCAGCCGCGGTGCCGTGGGTTCGTCGCCGTCGGCGGCGGCTTTGGCCGCACCTTCGAGGACGACGGTCACGTCGGTCGATTCCGGTAGCCGGGTGGTCAGGTCGGCGATCTCCGACAGCAGCCGCCGGGCGGCGCCGGCTCGGTCCCGCCACCAGCCGTCGGCCCGGGAACCGACGACATTGGCCGCGTCGACCACGATCAGCTGTCTCGGATCGCTCATCGGTTCAGTCTGCCCGGTGCGCCATCGACGCGTGGCGGGCGCACTGAATCAGGCTCGGGCGGGGGCGCCGGCCTCGACGGTGCTCAGGCGACCGTCGGTCATCCGGTAGACCGCGTCCATGCGGTGCAGATGGGTGGGATCGTGGGTGACCAGGATCGTCGCCGCCCTGTGCTCGCGGGCGATGGTGGTGATCAGGTCGAGGACGGCCGCGCCGCGTTCGGAGTCCAGCGCGCTGGTCGGCTCGTCGACGACGAGCAGTGCCGGGTCGTTCATCAGCGCGCGGGCGATATTGATGCGCTGGCGCTGTCCGCCGGAGAGCTGGGCCGGGCGCTTGCCCGCGTGCTCGGACAAGCCCACGGCATCGAGCAATTCTTTTGCACGGGACTTGGTTTCGCTGCGACCAGCGCGCGACTTGCCGCCGAGATGGGCGGTGACCTCCAGCTGTTCGAGGGCCGTCAGCGCCGGGATGAGGTTCGGCTGCTGGAAGACGATGCCCATCGCGGTGCGACGGATCTCGGACGCGGCGCGCCTGCTCAGCCGCGCGAGATCGGTGCGGCCGGTGTCGGTGTCGAGGAGGACGGCGCCCGAGTCCGGCCGGATCAGCGTCGCCGCCACGGCGAGCAGACTCGACTTGCCCGAGCCGGACGGGCCGGTGACCGCGGCGATCGTGCCGCCGGGGACATGCATGGACACCCGGTCGAGGGCGGTGAGCCTGCCCGCGCCGTCGGGGTAGGTGAGGGTGACATCGGTGAGGGTCAGTGCCATGGGAGGTCCTTCAGCGGGTCGCGCCGAGCGCGGTCAGCGGATCGGTGGTGAACAGGAAGCGCAGCGCGACCGCGGCGCCGAGGAGGCCGAGCAGGATCAGGGCCAGGGCCGGCACCAGCGTGGTCGACAGCGAGAGCACGAACGGCATCGCATCACCGAGGAACAACGAGGCCACCGCGGTGATACCGAGACCGAGCGTGACGCCGGCGACCAGCACGATCGCGGCCTGCGCCAGCGCGTCGACGGCCAGCGAACCGGTGGTCGCGCCGAGGGCCTTCAAAGTGGCGATATCGGGCTGGCGCTGCACGGTCCATACCGTGAAGAAGGCGCCGATGACCAGCGCGGAGATCGCGAACAGCAGCACCGTCATCAGGGTGAGCGAGCTGTTTTCGGCCTGGTAGGAGCCGATCGCCTGAACGGCGTCCCGCGCGGGCACCGTGTGCGTCCCGGCCTCGGCGTCGAAGTCGGAACGCGGTGCGTCGCCGGTCACCGCGAGCACCGTCGCCGCGCCCGAGCGCGGGCTCGCGGCCTGCCAATCCCGCATGCTGGTCCAGATCACCGGGGTGTGGCTGTACCACTCGTCGCCCGCGACGTCGGCCACGGTGAACTCGTGGCCGGCGAGCAGGATGGTGTCGCCGGTGCCCGCGGCCAGTTCCCTGGCCGCGGCCGAGCTCAGCACCACGGCTCCCGGAGCGGTAGCAGGGTGATTGCCGAACGCCGACGGGTCGCCGCCGAACAACGCGACCTGCTCCGGGCTGGCACCCGCGTGCTCGGCGCGGGCGCGGGAGATGCCGATCGGAGTGGCGGTGATCCCACCGGCCGACTGCCACCGCGCCACCTGCTGCTCGGTGAGTACCGACGAGTCGAAGGACGGATCGGTGCCGGTCTCGGCGAAGACCACCTGATCGGCGTCGATGCCCTGGACGGCCGAGATGTTCTGGTGGGCCAGCCCGGCGGTGAGGCCGCTGAGGAAACTGACCAGCACCGCCACCAGCAGGACGACGGTGGTGATCAACAGGAAGCGGCCGCGGGCGGCCCGCAGATCTCGGAGTGCGACGAACATGCCTCCACTCTCGCCGCGCCCGGCCGCCGGGCCATCGCACCGGCGCACGAAACGCCGTCCACCGAAGGTCTGCCCGCGTTTACACCTTTCGATGGATGCCGGGCCGGTTGCCGCACATAAGCTGGTCGGGTGCGCTCGTCCCCGCTGACCCCGGTGGTCACCACGCTGCGGCTCGGCCTGCATGTGCTGGTGACGGTGCTGGCGGCGGTGGTCGTGGTGCGGGCGCTGTTGCCCGGGGGCGGCGGGCACGGAGTGTGGGTGCTCGTCCTGACGGTGGTGTGGCTGGCCGTCTACTTCGCGGGCACCGAGCTGCCTCGGCGCTCGGGGGACCGGGTCGCCGCGGGCGCTCCGGCGTCGGTCGCCGAGCCGGGTGCCGCGCGCGCGACAAGTCCGCGGAGCGCGGCGGTCGCGCCTCCGTCTCCGGCACCGGTGTGGAATTCGTGGGTGGTGTCGGTGTGGCTGGCCGCCCTCACCGTGCTGTGGCTGGCACTGCTCGGGCTCACCCCGGACGCGGTGTATCTCGCCTTCGGGTTGTTCTTCGTCTACCTGCATCTGCTGCCGCGACCGTGGAATCTGGTCGCGGTGGTGCTGGCCACGGCCGTCGGGGTCGTCGGATTCGCGGCGCACCGTGGCTGGTCGGCCGGGGCCGTGGTCGGGCCGGTACTCGGCGCGCTGGTCGCCATCGGTATCGGGCTCGGATACCAGGCGCTGTATCGCGAAGCGGTGGAACGGGAGCGATTGATCAACGAATTGATCGACACCAGAGCGGTTCTCGCCGCCCAGGAACGCACCGCGGGCAAACTCGCCGAACGCGAGCGACTGGCCAAGGAGATCCACGACACCGTCGCCCAGGGGCTCAGCAGTATCCAGCTCCTGCTGCACGCCGCCGAGCAGGCGGCACCGGATCATCCAGCGCTGGATCGCATTCGGCTCGCCCGCGAGACCGCCGCCGAGGACCTGGCCGAAACCCGCAGGCTCATCGACGAATTGTCACCGGCCGCGCTGGACGGGCAGTCGCTGGCCGAAGCGCTGGAACGAATCTGCGAGCGCGCGCAGTCGCCGTCGCTGTCGGCCCAGCTGCTGGTCGAAGGGGATCCGGAGCGGTTGCCGATGCCGGTGGAGGCGGCACTGGTGCGGATCGCGCAGAGCGCGGTCGCCAATGTCGTCCAGCACGCCGAGGCCGCGCGGATGCGGGTCACGCTGACCTACGACGACACCGACGTGCACCTCGACATCGTCGACGACGGCATCGGCATCGCGCCGGACGTCCTGCGCGGGCCGCGATCCGGCGCGTTCGGGCTGGCCGCCATGCGCAGTCGCGTCGAACAGCAGGGTGGTGCGATGACGATCGAATCCGAGCCCGGCCACACCGCCGTCACCGCGTCCTTCCCACTGGGAGCGGTCTCATGATCCGGCTGCTGCTCGCCGACGACCACGCCATCGTCCGGGCCGGTCTGCGTGCCCTGCTGGAGGCGGCCGACGACATCACCGTCGTCGGCGATGTCGCCGATGCCGATGCCGCCGTCGCCTTCTGCGCCGTCAACCCGGTCGACCTGGTGCTGATGGACCTGCGCTTCGGCGACGGCCGCTCCGGTGCCTCCGCCACCGCGGGCCTGCGCGCGCTGCCCGCTCCGCCGAACGTCCTTGTGGTCACCAACTACGACACCGACGCCGACATCCTCGGCGCGATCGAAGCGGGCGCCGTCGGCTACCTCCTCAAGGACACCCCACCCACCGAGCTTCTCGCCGCTGTCCGCGCCGCCGCCGCGGGCGAAAGCGTCCTCTCACCGACCGTGGCCTCCCGCCTGATGACCCGCGTCCGCCGCGCCGACACCACTCTCAGCCCGCGCGAAGTCGAGGTACTGCGCCTGGTCGCCGCAGGTCTGTCGAACCGCGACATCGCCAAACAACTGTTCCTCAGCGAGACCACCGTGAAGTCGCACCTGGTGCACATCTACGCCAAGCTCGGCGTGAAGTCGCGGACTTCCGCTGTCGCCACCGCGCGAGCACAGGGCGCGATCTGACCGCCGAACCTCGATTCGGCCCCGTTCGCCGAGCGCGGCGGCTCGGTGCGCGAAAGTACGGCCGTATGCGGGCTCGTTCGGTGTGGGTCGCGCGCGGTGCATCCGGTCCGGCCTACCCTGACCGGATGGCCTCACTCGCTGATCCTCAGGTGCGCGAATTCCTCTCCCATGGAACACGAACGGGCAAGGTGGCTTTCACCGGCGCCGACGGCCGTCCGCTGGTCACCCCGGTCTGGTTCATCGTCGAAGGGGACGAGCTGGTCTTCAATACCGGCAAGAACACCGCCAAGGGGCGGGCGTTCGCGCGGGATCCCCGGGTCGCCCTGTGTGTGGATCTCGAGGAGCCGCCGTACGCGCTGGTGGAGGTGCAGGGGACGGTGACGTTGTCCGAGGATCTCGGCGAGCTCGTCCGGACCGCTACCGAGATCGCCGCTCGCTACATGGGGCCGGACAAGGCCGAGGAATTCGGCAAGCGCAACGGGGTCGCGGGTGAGCTCGTCGTGCGGGTGCGGCCGACCAAGGTCATCGCCCACTTCCAGGTGACGGCGTAGGAACGTCGGGCGTCGCGGCCCCGTCGCTGTTCGGATCCACGGCGCCGGGGCCGGGCTCGGTGGGATCGAACGGCGGTGGATTGGTGCGGTCGAACAGCGGTGACGAGCAGGTCGCGCCGGGTTCCGGTGTGGTGTAGGGATTTTCGCGCAGGGCCACGATGAACTGGTCGATCCGCGGGTCGTCGGCGCTGTCGAGTTTCAGCTGATGGCCCCACGATTGCAGGGAGATCGGGTGGTCCATGCCGGGAATGGGTGACATCACGGTGTACGGCCTGTCCTTGACCCGCGCGGCGAGCGCGGCGCGATCGTCGGCATCCACCTTGTCCGGGTTGTAGGCGATCCAGACGGCGCCGTGTTCCAGGGAGTGCACCATGTTCTCGGTGCGGACGCCCTTGTCGTAGACGACGCCGTCGCAGGCCGCCCACCGGCTGTCGTGTGGTCCGCCCAGCGGCGGGATCGCGGGGTAGGCGACCCGCTGGGTGCTGGTCACGTGCAGGCCGGGCGGGAACTCGGTGATCACGATGCCGGGGATCTCGCCGGCTGGATCCTGGTTGTCCGCGGACGGCACGAAGGAGTCCATCGAGGCGGTGGCGGTGCCGTCCAGCTTGTCGCCTGTCGTGCAGCCGACGGCGAAGAGCGCGGCGGTGGCGACCGCGAAACCCGCTGCGGCGGTGCGTGTGCGCCGCGCACTGCTCGTCGTGTTCGAAACCCGCACCGCGTCCCCTGTCGTCGTGCCGGCGTCCGCCGACGGTTCTGAACATACTTGCCCGCCGCTCGCGGCACCCGTACTCGGTGCCGACAACCCTGGTGACCAGCCCGAAGTCGCGCGTCGCTGCCGAGTTGAGGCCTCGACCACCGTTACCGTTTCGTCAAGTTTCGTAGGCAACGACGCTGGCGAACGGAGCTCTGGCATGGCCGGACGAACTGCGATGCGCGCGTGGGTCGCCGCGTCCCTCGGTGTGGTGCTCGTCCTCGGCACCGCGACCCTCGCGCGGTCCCAGCCGCCGGGTCAGCCCGCCGAGCGCGTCTCCGAGCATTTCGAGGATCCGGCGTCCGGCCTGTCGATCGACGTGTTCTATTGCAGCTCGCGAACCCAGACCTACCAGGTGCCCGCCGGGACGACGAGCCTCTATATCGAGGCGGTCGGCGGTCAGGGGCAGACGCCGAATCCGAACTTCACCGGGATCGGTGGGCTCGGCGGTCAGGTCAGTGGGGGATTGCGGGTCACGCCCGAACAGGAGTTCCAGGTCCAGGTCGGTTGCGCGGGCGGGGAGAACGGCGGGTTCTCGCCGTACGCGTCCGGCGGTCCGAGGGGCGAAGCCGTCGACCAGGTGACGAATTTCGGGACGGTCTATTCGAGTGGCTGGGACGGCGGTGGCGGCGGGGGAGCGTCGGCCGTGCTCGGCGCCGACAACGCACCGGTGCTGGTCGCGGGTGGCGGCGGAGGGGCGGGCGGTAACGCGCCCGACTGCTATTCGGTGTCGCCCGTGCAGGATTCGACCTTCTTCTACTGCGGCGGCGGCTCGCGTCGCGACGGCGGGAACGGTGGTGACGGGAGCGCGGCGGTCGGCTGGCAGGAAGGTCCGCCGTGGATCGGCGGCGCGGGCGAGAACAATCCGGCGGGCACCACCCCGAGCGGCCTCACCTGCGGCGGTCCGCGCACGGGCGGTGCGGGCCACACCTTCGACAAGACCGGCGGCGGCGGTGGGGGCGGCGGCGGTGGCGGTGGTTACCAAGGCGGCGACGGACAGGGCGGCGGCTGTGGTGGCGCGGCCGCGCCGGAGACACCGATCACGCACGGTCCGCACGCCTCGCCCGGTGCGGGTGGTGCGGGTGGCGGTGGCGGGACTTCGTATGCGTCGCCGCAACTGTCGAAGGCGAGCGTGACCACCGCGTCGGTCTCGGGCGACGGCTACGTCCTGTTCCTCACCTCGGCCGACGGCGTCAGGACGACGACCTTCGGCGTGCACGGCGATTCCGCGCAGTACTACTGCGTCGGTGACGGCGTCGACGAGATCTTCGCCGATGTGCTCGGCGCGGCGGGCGCGGGCGGCGGCAACGACTTCGGCGATGTCGGCACCGGTGGCGCGGGCAGTGGCGTGCAGGCGGTCATCGCCGTGCAGGAACGCAAGCAGGTGAAGATCGAGGTCGGTCACTACGGCGGACCGGGCGGCGGCTGGGGATACGGCAAGGGTGGTTCTCGCGGCACCGCCGACTCCAGCGCGTCCTACAGCGGTGCGGGTGGCGGTGGCGCGTCGGCGGTGAGCCAGAACGACGCCGAGTGCGGGACACGACCGTCTCGCGACAGCGAACCGATCGTCGTCGCGGGCGGTGGTGGCGGTGGTGGCGGCAACGGTTTCAGCGCCGACGGCGGCGACGGGGGCAGCGGTGGTCCGCAACCGGGCGACGGCACCAGCGGCGGGTTCGGTGGTGGCTTCGGCGGCGAGGGCGGCAGCGAACGTGGCGTGCACGGCGGCCACGCGACGGGCAGCACCACCGGTGGCGGTGGTGGCGGCGGCGGTGGTGGCAGCCACGGCGGCGGCAAGGGCCACGGCGCGCAGGACGGCAACGACGGTGGTGGCGGTGGTGGTGGCGGCGGCCAGTCGGCGGTCAGGCCCGTCGCGAACCAGCGGCCGCACTTCTACAACGGGCCCGACGGCAGTTACGGCAATCGCGATCGGCTCAACGACGGCAAGGTGCGGCTGATCGTGCCGATTCCGTCGAAACGCAGCCGGGTGGAACTGATCTCGGGCAACAGTCAGAGCGCGTACTCGGGGCAGCCGTTCGCGCGGCCGCTGCGGGTGCGGTTCGTCGACGCGATCCACGGCCCGCAGGCGGGTAAGTCGGTCACCTTCTCGATGCCCGCGGGCCAGCCGCCCGCCGCGGTGTTCGCCAACGGTGCCGACACCATCCAGGTGACCACCGATGCCGACGGTTTCGCGCAGGCCGAGCTGTCCGCCCTGCCCGCGGTGCGGCAGGGCGAGCTGCCCGGCGGATTCCTGGTGCACGCCGCCGCCACCGATGACCCGGCCCACCTGATCGGCGGCGCGGTGTTCCGGCTGCACGACGACCAGGTGCCGACCGAGATCGAGGTGACCACGAGCGCGCCCGGCCAGATCTCGCAGGTCGGTCAGCCGGTCAGCTTCAGCGCGATGGTGAGCCAGAAGCCTGGCACGACACCGGCATTCGGCACACCCGCCGGGCACGTGCGGTTCGAGATCGACGGTGTCGCGACGCCGGGACCGATCGAGCTGGTCGACGGAGTCGCGACGCTGCCCGCGATCAGCGGATTGCCGCCGGGCACCCACCACGTACTCGCGACCTTTCTGGCAGACGATCCCACCAGGGTGTTCGCGCCGGTCTTCGGCAGTGTCGGTCTGCTGGTGCAGTCGGTGAAGGTGCCCACCGAGGTCCATCTGACGGTGCCGCCGCCCCCGGTCCTCGCCGGTGCGGTCGTCGGCGCCACCGTCACCGTGCCCACCCCGAAGCCGGACGCACCGAAACCAACCGGCGCGATCCAGTTCTCGCAGAACGGTTCCCCACTCGGCGCTCCGGTGCCGATCGCCGCCGACGGCACGGCGAGTTCGCCGCCGCTGCGGGCAGGTTCGGGAACCGTCGAGGCGCACTATCTCGGCGACGCGGTCTACGCGCGGTCGCAGGGCCGGGTCGACCTCACCGTCTACACCGCGACCTCGACGACAACGGTGACCGCCAACCACAATCCGGTCACCTACTTCGAACAGCTCGACCTCACCGCGACCGTCGCCCGCGACCCCGCGGGCGAGATCGACACCGGCACCGTCCAGTTCTCCGCCGACGGAAAGCCGCTCGGCGCGGCGGTCCCCGTCGACAACGGCACGGCGATCGCCCGCGATGTCGACATCGACCACCTCGGTTTCGGCACCCACCAGGTCACCGCCGACTACTCCGGTGACGCGTCGACGGGCATCGCGCCGAGCCGCGGCACGATGACGCTGTGGGTGCTGAAGGCCGGCCAGTCACCCGGTGACCACCCCGGCGATGTCGACGTTCACCTCGACCTGCCGCGCACCGCCGACCCCGGTGAACGGGTGACGGCGACGATCACCGTCACCAATGTCGGCGGACGGCAAGCCACCGATGTCGAGGCCAGGCTGTCGACCCAGGGCTGGGACCGGCTGGTCGATCCCGGCGGTGGCGAGGTGCGGCCGACACTCGTGCGGTTCCTGCTGCCCATGCTGGAGGCGGGCGAGACCAGGACCTTCACGGTCGTCCTGGAAGCGCCACGGAGGCTGGCGCTGATCACCTCGTTCCTGCACGCGTCGAGCGCGAGCACCGACCTGAACCCGCTGAACAACCTGCATCTCGCGTCGACCTTCGTCCGGGCAAGCTGGAGCTGAGTCACGGACGTGCGGTCACCGACGTCCGCGACCGGACCCGTGCGGCACCGCGAACCGTCGATGCGGCCGGGATAGGGGCATCGACGGGATCTACGCTGCTGGCATGACGGTGCATTTCATCGGGGCGGGCCCCGGCGCAGCCGACCTGCTCACGGTGCGCGCGGTGAACCTGCTGCGCGAGAGCCCGGTCTGCCTCTACGCGGGCACCTACCTCGACCCCCAGGTCCTCGCCCACTGCGCACCGGACACCGAACTGATCGACACCCAGCGCCTCGACCTGGACCAGATCACCGACCACTTGGTCCGCGCCCATCAGGCAGGCCATGACGTGGCCCGCCTGTGCTCGGGCGACCCGTCCCTCTATTCGGCCCTCACCGAACAGACCCGCCGCCTCGACGCGCATGGCGTCCCCTGGGACATCACCCCCGGCGTCCCCGCCTACGCGGCAGCCGCCGCCGCCCTCGGCACCGAACTGACCGTTCCCGAAGTCGTCCAGTCGGTCGTCCTCACCCGCACCCAGGCCCGCTCCACCGCGATGCCCGCGGGGGAGGCCCTGGCCAACTTCGCCGCCACCGGTGCCACCCTTGCCCTGCACCTCGCGATCACCCGTATCAGGGTCATCGCCGAGGAACTCGTCACCGAGTACGGCGCCGACTGCCCGGTCGCCGTCGTCTACCGCGCCAGCCAGCCCGAACAACTGGTCCTGCGCGGCACCCTCACCGACATCGCCGACCAGGTCGAAGCCGCAGGCCTCCGCCAAGCCGCCGTCATCCTTGTCGGCCGCGCGCTGGCCCCGTCGATCGACTGTGCCCAGTCCCACCTCTACGACCCGGTCAGGGTGAGAGGCCTCAGTCAGTAGTCACAACAAACCAATTGGTGTGATCCACGCCTCACTCGCTACGGTGCGGAGGTGCTCGCGCGACGATGTGAGCGCACAGACAAGCGTCAGCTAACGGGCCGCTTGCGGTCTACCTGGGCCGATGTCGCGTCGCTATGGAGGTGGTTGGTTGCCTGGCGAGCGCACCGGTAGATTGGTGCGATGGTTTGCGAAGAGCACACCGGCGCTGCCGGGTCCTCGATCATGAGCATGGTCTCGGCCATGTAACAAGATCGGACGGGCCGACAGATAGTGCCAATGGACATTTTTTGCCTGATTGATTTCGAGAATTGAACCCGAGACGCAGGCGCCAAGCTAGTTCTGGCTGAGGCGCCTGCGTTCCGGTGTCGTCGGGGGAGCGCCTGCTCGGGTGTTCCGGAAACGAGGTTTGGGTTGGACCGGCTGGATTTCGGCGGAAACGGCGAAACTGGTGACGGACGTGGAGACTCTGCGGAGTACTTCCCGCTCTCGCCCGCACAGCTGGGTATCTGGTACGCGCAGCACGTCGACCCGCTGGTGCCGATCAACATCGCCCAGTTCGTCGACCTGCGTGGTCGCCTCGATGTCGCGACCCTCGAGCGCGCCAGCTCCGAGGCCGCCGCGGAGCAGCAGTCGGGCTTCCTGCGCATCGTCGAGATCGACGGCGAACCGAGGCAGACCGTCGACCTCACCCAGGACGACACGCTGATCTATGTCGACCTGCGCGGCGAGGCCGACCCCGAGGCCGCCGCCGCGGAGTGGATGCGCGGCGAGTACAGCCGCCCGCTCGACATCGTCAAGGACCGCCTGGTCCAGGCCGCCGCGCTACAGCTCGAGGACGAGCGCTGGTACTGGTATGCCCGCGTCCACCACATCGTGCTCGACGGTTTCGGCGCCAACAATTTCGTCACCCGCACGGCACAGCTCTACACCGCGGCCGTCACCGGCACCGAGGCACCGGCCGACAAGGCCACCGATCTGCGCACGCTCTACGAGTCGGAGATCGCCTACCGCGACAGCACCCGCTTCGAATCCGACAAGGCGCACTGGGCTCAGCGCGTGGCCGGACTGGAAGAGGGCAGCAGCCTCACCGGCCGCTCGGCGGCGCCGTCGCCGGTCAACGATGTCACCAGCGCGGCACTGAGCCCGGCGCAGGACACCCTGTTCAGCGATGCCATCACCCGCCACGACACCACCTCGGCCCCGCTGCTGATCGCCGGTTTCGCGGCATACCTGGCACAGATCACGGGCACCGAGGACGTCATCCTCAGCCTGCCCGTGACCGGCCGCACCACCGCCGTGATGCGCCGCTCCGGCGGTGTGACCTCCAACATCGTCCCGCTGCGCCTGCGCGTCGGCCACGACACCACCGTCGCCGACCTGCTGCGCTCGGTCACCACCGAGGTCTCCGGCGCGCTGCGCCACCAGCGCTACCGCCACGAGGACATCCGCCGCGACTCGGCGGGTGACGGCATGGTCGCCACGGAGTTCTTCGGCCCGTGGGTCAACATCATGCTGTTCGACAACGAGCTGCGCTTCGGTGACATGGACGGCACGCTCAACGTGCTCTCCACCGGTTCCATCGAGGACCTCGGCGTCAACTTCTATCAGTCGCACGGCGGCACCCGCTCGCACATCGACTTCGAGACCAACCCGAACCTGTACTCGGCGGCCGACGCGGCCACCCACCACAGCCGGTTCCTCGAGTTCTTCGACCGTTTCCTGGCCGCCGACGCGGTGGCGCCGGTGTGGAGCCTGCCCGTCACCGGCGCGGCCGAGCTGGAGCGCTCGCTGACCGAGTGGAACGACTCGGCGCACGAGGTCCCCGCGACCACCCTGCCCGCGCTGCTCGACGCGCAGATCCCGCTGACCCCGGACAACATCGCCCTCGACTTCGAGGGCGAGACCCTCACCTACGCCGAGTTCGGCGCCAGGGTCAACCAGCTGGCCCGGTTCCTGATCGCCGACGGGGTCGGCCCGGAGTCGCTGGTGGCGCTGGGCATGCGCCGCTCGCTGGACCTGGTCATCGGCATGCACGCCGTGCTGCGGGCCGGTGGCGCCTACGTGCCGATCGACCCGGACCACCCGGCCGACCGCACCGCCTACATCCTCGAGTCCGCGGCACCGGTCTGCGTGCTGACCACCACCGGCGACGACCTGGACCTCCCGGACACCGTGGCCAGGGTGGAGATCGACACCCTCGACACCACCGCGTTCGCCGACACCCCGATCACCGACGCCGAGCGCCTGGCGCCGCTGCGCCCGGACAACACCGCCTACGTCATCTACACCTCGGGTTCGACCGGCCGCCCCAAGGGCGTCGCGGTCACCCACCACGCGATCGTCAACCAAGAGCTGTGGATGCTCGACGAGTACCGGTTGACCGCGGACGACGTCTACCTGCAGAAGACCGCCACCACCTTCGACGTGTCGCTGTGGGGCTACTTCCTGCCGCTGATGGTCGGCGCCAAGCTGGTCATCGCCTCACCCGACGGCCACCGCGACCCGCTCTATGTCGCGGACATGATCGAACGCCACGGCGTCACCGTGACGGACTTCGTGCCGTCCATGCTCACCGTCTTCGTCTCGCACGCCACCCAGGCCCAATGCTCGACGCTGCGTGCGGTTTTCGTCATCGGTGAGGCGCTGCCGCCGGAGACCGCCGCCGGTCTGCGCGCGATCTCCACCGCGGGCCTGCACAACCTGTACGGCCCGACCGAGGCCGCGGTCTCGGTCACCTACTGGGAGGCCACCGAGGCCGACACCGTCACGGTGCCGATCGGTATCCCCGAGTGGAATGTCGAAGTCTACGTACTGGATTCGCGCCTGCGCCCGGCCGCGATCGGCGCGCCGGGTGAGCTGTACCTGGCGGGCCGTCAGCTGGCCCGCTGCTACCGCGGCCGCCCCGACCTGACCTCGGACCGCTTCGTCGCCAACCCGGTCGGCGCCCCCGGCGAGCGCATGTACCGCACCGGTGACCTGGTGCGCTGGAACGCCGACGGCGTCCTGGAGTACATCGGCCGCACCGACTTCCAGGTGAAGTTCCGCGGTCAGCGCATCGAGCTCGGCGAGATCGAGACCGACCTGCTCGCGCACCCGACCGTCAGCCAGGCCGCGGTGCTCGTGGTCGACACCGCGACCGGCCAGCAGCTGGTGGCCTACATCGTGTCCGCGCCCGGCCAGTCCGCCGATCCGGCGACGCTGACCCGTTTCGTGTCCGAGAAGCTGCCCACCTACATGGTGCCCGCGTCGATCATGGTGCTCGACGCGTTCCCGCTCAACACCTCGGGCAAGCTGGACCGCAAGGCCCTGCCCGAGCCCGTGTTCAGCGCTGCCGCGGGCGATTTCCGCGCACCGCGCACCCCGGCCGAGCAGATCGTGGCCGGCATCTTCGCCGATGTGCTCAGCCAGGAGCGGGTCGGCGCCGACGACAACTTCTTCGAACTCGGCGGCAACTCGCTGGTCGCCACCCAGGTCGTCGCCCGGATCGGCGCCGCGTTCGGCATCCAGCTCGGTGTGCGCGCGCTGTTCGAGACCCCGACCGTGGCCGGGCTTGCCGCGCGCGCCGAAGCCGCCTCGCCTGCGGATGTTTCGGCCGCGCGTCCGCCGCTGGTCGCCCAGCAGCATCCGGATCAGGTGCCGCTGTCGCTGGCGCAGCAGCGGATGTGGTTCATCAACCAGTTCGACCCCGCCGCGCCGACCTACAACCTGCCCTTCGTCGTGCGGATGAAGGGCCGCGTCGACGTCGACGCGCTGATCGCCGCACTCAACGATGTCGTCGTGCGCCAGGAATCGCTGCGCACGATCTTCCCTGACGCCGACGGCGGCTTCCAGCAGGTGCTCGGCGCCGACGAGTTCGACCTGGGCATCACGGTGACCCCGATCGACCAGTCGCTGCTGCACGACGAGCTGATCAACTTCGCCTCCACCGGTTTCGACGTCACCCTGGAACTGCCGATCCGCGTGCGGATCTACCAGGTCACCGGCGGAACCACCAACGGCACACCGGAATTCGCGGTCGCCTTCGTCGTCCACCACATCGCGGCCGACGGTTTCTCCTTCGGTCCGCTGGCCCGCGACGTCGCCACCGCCTACCTGGCCCGCTCGGCGGGCGAGGCCCCCGGCTGGGCGCCGCTGCCGGTGCAGTACCGCGACTACACCCTGTGGCAGCGCGAACTGCTCGGCGCCGAGAGCGATCCGGCGTCGATGGCCGCGCGCCAGCTCGACTACTGGCAGCGGGCGCTGGACGGCCTGCCCGACCAGCTCGACCTGCCCAGCGACCGCCCGCGTCCGCAGCAGCAGAGCTTCCGCGGCGCGCGCGTCGGCTTCGACATCGACGCCGACACCCACGAGCAGCTGGCCGCGCTGGCGCGCGCCAACGGCGTCACCCTGTTCATGGTCGTGCACGCCTCGCTGGCCGTGCTGCTGGCGCGGCTGTCGGGCACCACCGACATCGCGGTCGGCACCCCTATCGCCGGCCGTGGCGAGCAGGCGCTCGACGACCTGATCGGCATGTTCGTCAACACCCTGGTGTTGCGTTCCGACGTCGACCCGACCCAGCCGTTCAGCGAATTCCTCGCGCGGACCCGCGAAACCGATCTGAGCGCGTTCGCCAATGCCGACGTGCCGTTCGAGCGGCTCGTCGACGTGCTCAACCCGTCGCGTTCGCAGGCCCGCCACCCGCTGTTCCAGGTGGTCCTCTCGTTCCAGGAGATGTCGCACGGCACCCTGGAACTGCCCGGTCTGTCGGTCGATGCCGACGAGGTCGAGGTCGACATGGCCAAGTTCGACCTGCAGTGGACCCTCACCGAGGAGCACACCGGTTCGGGCTCGCTGTCGGGCATGACCGGCGTGCTCACCTACGCCGTCGACCTGTTCGACCGGTCGACCGTCGAGGAACTGCTGCTGCGCTGGCGGCGCGTGCTCGGCGCGATCCTGGCCGACCCGGCCGTCACCGTCGGCGCGATCGACGTGCTCGACGACGCCGAGCGCACCGACCTGGTCACCCGCTACGGCGCGCCCGCCGCGGTCGCGCGCACGCTGCCGCAGCTGATGGCGCAGGCCGCCCTGGACACCGAGGCGACCGCGGTCGTGTTCGAGGGGACAGCTGTGTCCTACGGCGAGCTCGATCGCCGCTCGAACCAGGTGGCGCGCTTGCTGATTCAGCAGGGGCTCGGCGCCGAGGACTTCGTCGCCGTCGCGGTGCCGCGCTCGCTGGAGTCGGTGCTTGCCGTGTGGTCGGTCGCCAAGACCGGCGCCGCGTTCGTACCCGTCGACCCGAACTACCCGGCCGACCGCATCGCGCACATGATCACCGATGCCGGTGTGTCCGTTGGTATCACCGTCACCTCCGAGGCAGGCGAGCTGCCCGAGTCGGTGCGCTGGATCGAGATCGACGACGTCGATCTCGACGACTTCTCCGATGACCCGCTGGCGCCGCGCGAGCTGGTCCGCCCGACCGATCCCGCGCAGCCCGCGTACCTGATCTACACCTCCGGTTCCACCGGTGTGCCCAAGGGCGTCGTGGTCACCCATGCCAGCGTCGCCAACTTCTGTGCCGAGCAGATCGACCTGTACTCGCTCGACTCCGACACCCGCGCACTGCATTTCGCCTCGCCCTCGTTCGACGCGTCGGTGCTGGAACTGCTGCTGGCGCTGGGCCGCGGCGGCACGCTCGTCGTCGTCCCGCCGGGTGTGTACGGCGGTGAGGAACTGCGCGACATCCTCATCACCGAGGAGGTCACCCACGCGTTCGTGACCCCGGCCGCGCTGGCCACCTTCGACGCGCGCGGCCTGGATCACCTGCGGGTGCTCGCGGCCGGTGGCGAGGCGGTCCCGCCGGAGCTGGTCACCAAGTGGGCGGTGCGCCTGCCCGACGGCTCGCGCCGCATGCTGGGCAACGTCTACGGCCCCACCGAGACCACCATCGCCTCCAACCTCTCCGAGGGCCTGATCCCGGGGGAGCGGGTCGTCATCGGTGGCCCGATCCGCGGTGTCCACACGCTGATCCTCGACGACCGCCTGCGGCCGGTGCCGGTGGGCGTCGCCGGTGAGCTCTACATCGGCGGCGTCGGTATGGCGCGCGGGTACCACGCGCGCGCCGCGCTGACCTCGGATCGCTTCGTCGCCAACCCGTACGCGCCCGGTCAGCGGATGTACCGCACCGGTGACGTGGTGCGCTGGACCGCCGACCGCAATGTCGAGTACGTCGGCCGCTCCGACTTCCAGGTGAAGGTCCGCGGTTTCCGTATCGAGCTCGGCGAGATCGACTCCGCGCTCGCCTCGCACGAGACCGTCGACTTCGCGGTCAGCATCGGCCACAAGAACAAGGGCGGCAGCACCTCGCTGGTGTCCTATGTCGTCGCGGTGCCGGGTAGTTCGATCGATATCCCCGCACTGACCGATCATGTCGCGCAGCGCCTGCCCGCCTACATGGTGCCGTCGTCGATCATGGTGCTCGCCGCCATCCCGCTGACGGTGAACGGCAAGCTCGATCGCCGCGCGCTGCCGGCGCCGGTGTTCGAGGTGCGCGAGTTCCGTGCCCCGACGACCCCGATCGAGCAGATCGTCGCGCAGGTCTTCGCCGACGTGCTCGAGCTCTCGCGCGTCGGTGTCGAGGACGACTTCTTCGAGCTGGGCGGCAACTCGCTGATCGCCACCCAGGTCGCCTCCCGCATCGGCATCGCCCTGGACACCCGTGTCCCCGTGCGCATGCTGTTCGAGGCGCCCACGGTCGCGGCCCTGGCCGCGCGGGTGGAGTCCCAGGCCGGTGACGGCGCGCGCAAGGCGCTGGTCGCCCGCGAGCGGCCCGACCTGGTGCCGCTGTCGCTGGCCCAGCAGCGGATGTGGTTCCTCAACCGCTTCGACACCGCCTCGGCGGTCAACAACATCCCGGTCGCGATCCGCCTGTCCGGTGAGCTCGATGTGGCCGCGCTGCAGGTCGCCGTCATCGACGTGATCGACCGGCACGAGTCGCTGCGCACCGTGTTCCCCGAGTCGGGCAACGGCCCGGTGCAGGTGGTGCTCGACGCCGCGCAGATCGTCCCCGACCTGACCCCGTACCGGGTCACCGAGGACAACCTCATCGACCACCTGATCGACCTGGCGTCGATGGCCTTCGACGTGACCAGCGAAGTGCCGCTGCACGCACGGCTTTTCGAGATCAGCGAGACCGAGTACGTGCTCGGCATGGTCGTGCACCACATCTCCGCCGACGGCTGGTCGATGGCGCCGCTGTCGCGCGATGTCATCGTCGCCTATGCCGCGCGTACCTCGTGGGAGGCGCCGACCTGGGCCGAATTGCCGGTCCAGTACGCCGATTACGCGCTGTGGCAGCGCGAGGTCCTCGGTTCCGAGGACGACCCCAAGTCGCTGATCTCCTCCGAGATCGACTACTGGACCCGCGAACTCGCCGATCTGCCCGACGAGCTGGTGCTCCCGGCCGATCACCCGCGTCCGCCGGTCGCCACCTATCGCGGCGGCACCTACGGCTTCGTCATCTCCGGCGACACCCAGCGCGCCTTGGTCGAACTGGGCCGCCGCTACAACGCCTCGCTGTTCATGGTCATGCACAGCGCGCTGGCCGTGCTGCTTGCCCGCGCCAGCGGCACCAGCGACATCGCCATCGGCACACCCGTGGCGGGCCGTGGTGACCAGGCCCTCGACGACCTGGTCGGCATGTTCGTCAACACCCTGGTGCTGCGCTCCCAGGTCGACGGCGCGACCCCGTTCGCCGCCCTGCTCGACCAGGCCCGCGAGACCGACCTGCAGGCGTTCGCGCACGCCGACGTGCCGTTCGAGCGGCTCGTCGAGGTGCTCAACCCGCCGCGCTCGCAGGCGCGTCACCCGCTGTTCCAGGTGATGCTGTCGTTCCAGAACAACAAGCAGGCCTCGCTGCAGCTGCCCGGCCTGTCGGTCAGCGGCATCGACTACGACTCCCAGCTGGCCAAGTTCGACCTGCAGCTGACGCTGACCGAGGTGCAGGACACCGACGGCGAAGCCGGCGGCATGGCGGCCGAATTCTCCTACGCGCTCGACCTTTTCGAGGAGTCGACGGTCGCCGCGTTCGCGCGCAGGCTCGACAACATCTTCGCCGCCATCGTCGCCGATCCCGAGGTGGCCGTCGGCGACATCGATCTGCTGGCTCCCGAGGAGCACGCGCAGGTCCTCGTCGACTGGAACGACACCGCGCGCGAGGTGCCCGCGGGCACCCTGGTCTCGCTGTTCGACGCGCAGGTCGAGCGGACCCCGGACGCCGTCGCGCTCGTCTTCGACAACGAGTCGCTGTCCTACCGCGAGCTGCAGGAGCGGGCCAACCGCATCGCCCGCAGCCTGATCGCCTCCGGCGTCGGCCCCGGTGACCATGTGGCACTGGCGATCCGGCGCTCCACCGAACTCGTCGTCGCCATGTACGCGGTGCTGCAGACCGGTGCCGCCTACGTGCCGCTCGATCCGGATCAGCCCGCCGACCGCATCGGCCACATCATCGAGACCGCGCAGCCGCGGCTGGTGCTCACCAGCCGTCGCGACGCGTTCGAGGCCGACGGCGTCACCGTGCTCGCGGTCGAGAACATCGAGCTGCCCGCCGATTTCAGCGCCGCGCCGATCACCGATGCCGAGCGCACGGCGCCCCTGCGTCCGTCGAACACCGCGTACGTGATCTTCACGTCGGGTTCGACCGGCCGCCCCAAGGGTGTCGCGGTCGACCATGCCGCGATCGTCAACCGCCTGCTGTGGATGCAGCACGAGTACCCGATCGACGCGGCCGACGCGGTGCTGCAGAAGACTCCGGCCACCTTCGACGTGTCGGTGTGGGAGTTCTTCTGGCCCTTGCAGACCGGCGCGCGCCTGGTCGTCGCCAAGCCCGACGGCCACCGCGACCCGGTGTACCTGGCGCAGATCATCGCCGAACGCGGCATCACGACAGCGCATTTCGTGCCGTCGATGCTGTCGGTGTTCGTGTCGACCCTCGGCAGCAACGGCAATGGCGACGCGGTCCGGCTGCGTCAGGTGTTCGCCTCCGGTGAGGCGCTGCCCGCGCCCACCGCGCAGCGCCTGCGCGAGCTCACCGGCGCGCGGCTGCACAACCTGTACGGCCCCACCGAGGCCGCGGTCGACGTCACCTATCACGAGGTCGTCGACACCGACGTGGAGTCGGTGCCGATCGGCCGTCCGGTGTGGAACACCAAGGTGTTCGTGCTGGATTCGCGTCTGCATCCGGTGGCGCCCGGTGTCGCGGGTGAGCTGTATCTGGCGGGCGATCAGCTCGCCGTCGGCTACCTCAACCGCTCCGACCTCACCGCCGACCGTTTCGTCGCCAACCCGTACGGCGCCGCCGGTTCGCGCATGTACCGCACCGGCGACCTCGTCACCTGGACCCGCGACGGGGAACTGAACTACCTGGGCCGCACCGACTTCCAGGTCAAGCTGCGCGGTCTGCGCATCGAGCTCGGCGAGATCGAGGCGACGCTGCTGGCTCAGCCGGGCGTCGCGCAGTCGGTCGTCGTCGTGCGCGCCGACGCGCACGCCGGTGACCAGCTCGTTGGTTATGTGGTGCCCGAAGCGGATTCGAGCATCGATGTCGCCGCGGTGAAGGCGGGGATCACCGCCGAGCTGCCCGTCTACATGGTGCCCGCGGCGCTGGTCGTGCTCGACGAGTTCCCGCTCAACGCCTCCGGCAAGCTCGACCGCAAGGCGCTGCCGGCGCCGGTGTTCGAGGCCAAGGTGTTCCGCGCGCCCTCGACCCCGATCGAGGAGATCGTGGCCGAGATCTTCGCCGACCTGCTCGGCGCCGAGCGCGTCGGCGTCGACGACGACTTCTTCGCCCTCGGCGGCAACTCGCTGGTCGCCACCCAGGTCGCGGCGCGGCTGAGCAAGGCCCTCGACGCCGAGGTCGGCGTGCGCACCCTGTTCGAGGCGCCCACCGTCGGCGCGCTGGCGGCCCGCGTGGAATCGCATGCGGGCACCGGCGTGCGCGCCGAGCTCACCGCGCGTCAGCGGCCCGAGCACCCGCCGCTGTCGCTTTCCCAGCAGCGCATGTGGTTCCTCAACCGCTTCGACCTGGGCGACACCGGCACCTACAACATCCCGGTCGCCGTCCGCCTGCAAGGCCTGCTCGATCTGCCCGCGTTGCGCGGCGCGGTCGCCGACGTCATCGCGCGGCACGAGTCGCTGCGCACCGTCTACCCCTCGCACGACGGCACCGCCTTCCAGAAGGTCCTCGCGGCCGCCGTTTCCATCCCCGAGCTGGAACTCGTCGAGGCCGACGAGACCGACATGGCGACCTCGCTCTACGAGTTCGCCCGCCGCGGTTTCGACGTCACCGCGCACGCCCCGGTCCGCCTGCGGGTCTACGAGCTCGGTGAGCGCGAGCACGTGCTGGTGATGGTGGTCCACCACATCGCCGCCGACGGTTTCTCGCTGCGCCCGCTGGTGCGCGACCTGATGACCGCCTACGTGGCGCGCACCGCCAACGCCGAGCCGGGCTGGCCGCCGCTGGAGGTGCAGTACGTCGACTACGCGCTGTGGCAGCGCGAAACCCTCGGCGAGGAGACCGATCCCACCTCGCTGATCTCCGAGCAGCTCGACTACTGGCGCGGCGCGCTCGCCGATCTGCCCGACGAGCTGCGCCTCGGCCACAAGTCGCGGCCCGCGCAGGCCACCTACCAGGCGGGCACGCACCGCTTCGACGTGCCAGGCGAGCTGGTCGACGCGCTGAACCGCGTCGCGCACGAGCACGGCACCACGCTGTTCATGGTGGTGCACAGCGCCTTCGCCGCGCTGCTGTCGCGCCTGTCCGGCACCGAGGACATCGCCGTCGGCATCCCGGTAGCCGGTCGTGGCGAGCAGGCGCTCGACGACCTGGTCGGCATGTTCGTCAACACCCTGGTGCTGCGCGCCAGGGTCGACCCCGCGGTCTCCTTCGCCGAGCTGCTCGGTCAGGTCCGCGAGAACGACCTGGCCGCCTTCGCGCACGCCGACGTGCCGTTCGAGCGCCTCGTCGAGGTGCTCAACCCGGCCCGTTCGCAGGCGCGGCACCCGCTGTTCCAGGTGATGCTCTCGTTCCAGAACCTGGGCCGCACCACCCTGGAACTGCCCGGCCTCACCGTCTCCGAGCTGGGCATCGACCAGCACGTGGCCAAGTTCGATCTGCAGCTGGCGCTCAGCGAGGTGCCCGCCGACGACGACAGCCACATGGAGGCCGAACTCGTCTACGCCACCGACCTTTTCGACGCCGGTTTCGCCGCGACCTTCGGCGCGCGTCTGCTGCGCGTGCTCACCGGCATCGTGGCCGACCCGTCGATCGCCGTCGGTGACATCGAACTGCTCGACGCCGCCGAGCGCACCCTGGTGCTCGACCGGTGGAACGACACCGAATTCGCCGTCGACGCCGCGCTGAGCACCCCAAGCGACGACGACCCGGCCACCCTCAACGCCCTGTTCGAAGCGCAGGTCGCGCGCACGCCCGACGCGACCGCGCTCACGTTCGATGGGACGAGTCTGTCCTATGCCGAGTTCGCGGTCCGCGTGCGCAAGCTGGCGCGCTGGCTCAAGGACGCGGGCGTCGGCCCGGAATCGTATGTGGCCCTCGGCATGCGGCGCTCGATCGACCTGCTGGTCGGCATGTACGCCGTGTCCGCCGCCGGTGGCGCCTACGTGCCGCTCGACCCCGATCACCCGGCCGAGCGCATCGAGCACATCCTCGACACCGCGCAGCCGGTGTGTGTGCTGACCTCCGGCGAGACCCTGCCCGGCGTGGCCGGTCGCGAGGTGCGCATCGACCAGCTCGACCTGTCCGGCCAGTCGGCCGAGCCGGTCACCGACGCCGACCGGCATCGCCCGCTGCGCTCGGACAACACCGCCTACGTCATCTTCACCTCCGGCTCGACCGGTCGGCCGAAGGGTGTGGCGGTCAGCCATGCCGCGATCGTCAACCGCCTGGTGTGGATGCACGCCGCCTACGGGCTGGCCGCCGACGACGTGGTGCTGCAGAAGACGCCGGCCACCTTCGACGTGTCGGTGTGGGAGTTCTTCTGGCCGCTGCAGGTCGGCGCGCGCCTGGTCGTCGCCAAGCCGGACGGGCATCGCGACCCGGCCTACCTGGCCCGCCTGATCGCGGCCGAGCAGGTCACCACGGTGCACTTCGTGCCGTCGATGATGGCCGTGTTCGTCACCGAACCCCTTGCCGCCGAGTGCGTCTCGCTGCGCAACGTGTTCGCCTCCGGTGAGGCGCTGCCCTCGCCCACCGCGCAGCGCCTGCGCGAGCTGACCGGTGCCGCGCTGCACAACCTGTACGGGCCGACCGAGGCCGCGGTCGACGTGACCTATCACGAGGTCACCGACGCCGACACCGACACCGTGCCGATCGGCGCGCCGGTGTTCAATACCCGCCTCTACGTGCTGGATTCGCGGCTCAAGCCGGTTCCAGTCGGTGTCGCGGGTGAGCTCTACCTCGCGGGCGTGCAGCTGGCGCACGGTTATGTGGGTCGCCCCGACCTCACCATGGACCGCTTCGTCGCCGACCCGTTCGCGCCCGGCGAGCGCATGTACCGCACCGGTGACCTCGTCACCTGGACCGCGGACGGCGAGCTGGAGTACCTGGGCCGCACCGACTTCCAGGTGAAGCTGCGTGGTCTGCGCATCGAGCTCGGCGAGATCGAGTCCGCGCTCACCGCGCTGCCGCAGATCGCGCAGTCGGTGGTCGTGGTCCGCGCCGACGAGCGCACCGGTGATCAGCTGGTCGCCTACGTCATCCCGCAGCAGGGCTCCATCGTCGACACCGACGCGGTCAAGGACGCCCTCGGCGCCGAACTGCCGGTGTACATGGTTCCGGCCGCGTACGTGGTGCTGAACGCCTTCCCGCTCAACGCTTCCGGCAAGCTCGACCGTAAGGCGCTGCCCGCGCCGGTGTTCGCCGCGCGCACCTTCCAGGCACCGGTCACCCCGGTGCAGCAGATCGTCGCCGCCACCTTCGCCGAGGTCCTCGGCGCCGGTCAGGTCGGCCTCGACGACGACTTCTTCGAACTCGGCGGCAACTCGCTCGTGGCCACCAGGGTCGCGGCGCGCCTGTCCGAGGCGCTCGACACCCAGGTGCCGCTGCGCGCGCTGTTCGAGGCATCGACCGTCGCCGCGCTCGCGGCCCGCGTCGAGACCGCCACCGGGCGCGGCGGGCGCATCCCGCTGGTGCCGCAGCCGCGCCCCGAGCTGGTGCCGCTGTCACAGGCCCAGCAGCGGATGTGGTTCCTCAACCGCTTCGACAACCGCACCGCCGTCAACAACATCCCGGTGGCGATCCGCCTGACCGGTGACCTCGACGTCGCCGCGCTGGAGGCGGCCATCGCCGACGTGACCGCGCGGCACGAGTCGCTGCGCACCTTCTACCCCGAGGTCGAGGGCGCCGGCTACCAGCAGGTCCTGCCCGCCGACGAGGTCCGCTTCGCGCTGCCCGCCCAGCCGGTGACCGCCAACGAGGTCGTCGCCCGCGTCGTGGAACTGGCGAGCGTGCACTTCGACGTCACCCGCGAGGTGCCGTTCCGCGCCAGCCTGCTGCGCGTCGACGAGCGCAACCACGTGGCCGTGCTGGTCATGCACCACATCAGCGGTGACGGCTTCTCGCTGCGGCCGCTGCTGCGCGACGTCGTCGTGGCCTACACCGAGCGCGTGCGCGGCGAGGTTCCCGCGTGGGCCCCGCTCGAGGTGCAGTACGCCGACTACACGCTGTGGCAGCGTGAGGTGCTCGGCGAGGAGTCCGATCCGGAGTCGGTCGCCGCGAGCCAGATCGGCTACTGGACCGAGCAGTTGCGTGATCTGCCCGACCAGATCGAGCTGCCCGCCGACCGGCCGCGTCCCGAGATCGCCACCAATGCCGGTGACCTGTACCGCTTCTCGGTCGACGCGGGTCTGCACCGCGCGCTGACCGACATCGCCCGCGCGCACGGCGTCACCCTGTTCATGGTGATGCACGCCGCGCTGGCCACCTGGGCCGCGCGTTTGTCCAACAGCACCGACATCGCCATCGGCACCCCGATCGCGGGCCGTGGCGAGCGTGCCCTGGACGACCTCGTCGGCATGTTCGTCAACACCCTGGTGCTGCGCAGCGAGGTCGACCTCGGCGGCAGCTTCGGTGACCTGCTCGACCAGGTCCGCAAGGTCGACCTGTCCGCGTTCGCCAATGCCGACGTGCCGTTCGAGCGCCTCGTCGACGTGCTCAGCCCCACCCGCTCGCAGGCTCACCACCCGCTGTTCCAGGTGGCGCTGACCTTCGAGGCGGCCACCGCCGCCGACACCGGCACCGTCGCCCTGCCCGGCCTCGATCTGAATGTCGTCGACTTCGACCCGGGCACAGCGAAATTCGACGTGCAGCTGACCGTGGGCGAAGCCGCCGACGGCTCGCTGTCCATGTCGTGGAACTACGCCACCGATCTGTTCGACCCCGAGACCGTCGCCGCCTTCGGTGACCGCCTGATCCGCGTCCTGCGCACCGTCGCCGAGAACCCCGACGTGATCGTCGGCGACATCGACCTGCTCGGCGAGGCCGAACAGCGCGACGTCGCGCAGCGCTGGGTGTCCTCCGGCGCCGACGCGATCGCCCTGCCGGTCATCCACGACGCCAGCACCCCGGCGGGCCACCGCCGTGGCCTGTTCGGCAACAAGCACACGACGCTGGTCGACCTGTTCGACGCGGCGGCCGCGGCCTACCCGGACCGTATCGCCGCCAAGTTCGGTGTCGAGTCGCTGACCTACGCCGAGCTCGACCGCGGCGCGAATGTGCTGGCGCGCAGGCTGATCGCCGACGGCGCGGGCCCGGAGTCGCTGGTCGCGGTGATCCTGCCGCGCTCGCTCGACCTGGTCGTCGCGCTGCTGGCCGTCGTCAAGACCGGCGCGGGCTATGTGCCGGTGGACCCGACCTACCCGGCCGAGCGCATCGCCTACGTGCTCGAGGATTCCCGCCCAACCAGCGTGGTCCTCGATTCCACCGTCCAGGTGACGGTGCCCGCGCACCTGCCCTCGGTGGTGCTCGACGGTTTCGCCGTGGAGACCGGCAATGTCGAGGACGCCGACGACCTGCCGATCACCGACGCCGACCGGCTGGCCCCGCTCTCGCCGGACAATGTCGCCTACGTCATCTACACCTCCGGCTCGACCGGCCGCCCCAAGGGCGTCGCGGTCGCGCACCGGAACGTGGTGCGCCTGTTCGCCAATACCGATCGCGATTTCGGCTTCGGCGCGCGCGATGTGTGGACGCTGTTCCACTCCTACGCCTTCGACTTCTCGGTGTGGGAGCTGTGGGGCCCGCTGCTGTTCGGTGGCTCGCTGATCGTCGTCGACTACTACACCTCGCGCTCGCCCGAGCAGTTCCTGGAACTGCTGCGCGTCGAGCAGGTGACGGTGCTCAACCAGACGCCGTCGGCGTTCTACCAGCTCGCCGAGGCCGACCGGATCGCCGGCCCCGGCCTGGAACCGCTGGCCCTGCGCTACGTCGTCTTCGGTGGCGAGGCGCTGGAACTGCGCCGCCTCTCGGATTGGGTCGCCCGCCACGGCGACAGCTCGCCGACGCTGGTCAACATGTACGGCATCACCGAGACCACGGTGCACGTGTCGTTCCGCGCGCTCGACGCGAAAACTATTGCCGCCGCGGCCGGTTCGGTCGTCGGCCGGGCCATCGCGGGCCTCGGCGTGTACGTGCTCGACAGCCGGCTGCGCCCGGTGCCGGTCGGTGTCGCGGGTGAGATGTATGTCGCCGGACCGCAGTTGGCGCGCGGCTACCTCGGCCGCCCCGACCTGACGGCGACCCGCTTCGTCGCCAACCCCCTCGCGGGCCCGAACCAGGCGGGTTCGCGCCTGTACCGCTCCGGTGACCTCGCGCGCTGGAACCGCTTCGGCGAACTCGAATACCTCGGCCGCGCCGACGATCAGGTGAAGGTCCGCGGCTTCCGCATCGAGCTCGGTGAGATCGAAGCCGCCGTCCTCGCGCAGCCGGGCATCGCCCAGGCCGCGGTCATCGTGCGCGAGGACCAGCCGGGTGACCAGCGCATCGTCGCCTACGTGGTCGCCGACGGCGACGCCAAGCCCGACCTCGACGTCGTGCGCAGCGGTGCCGCCGAGCAGCTGCCCGCCTACATGGTTCCGGCGGCCCTTGTCCGCCTGGAATGGATCCCGCTGACCGTCAACGGCAAGCTGGACCGCCGCGCCCTGCCCGCTCCGGCGGTGCAGGCGCGGGCCTTCCGCGCCCCGGTCACCCCGGTGCAGGAGACCGTCGCCGCGGTCTTCGCCGATGTGCTCGGCCTTGACCGGGTCGGCGTCGACGACGACTTCTTCGACCTCGGCGGCAACTCGCTCATCGCCACCCGCGTTGTCGCCCGCATCGGCGCCGCGCTCGGCGCCACCGTGCCGGTGCGCGCGCTGTTCGAAGCCTCCACCGTGGAAGCCCTCGCGGCCCGGGTGGAATCGCACACCGGCGGCACCGCCCGCGCGGCGCTCGTCGCCCGCGAGCGCACCGAGGGCGAACTGGTGCCGCTGTCGTTCGCGCAGCAGCGCATGTGGTTCCTCAACAAGTACGACACCACGTCGGCCGCCTACAACCTGCCCGTCGCCATCCGCCTGACCGGTGCCCTCGACACCGAGGCGCTCTCGCTGGCACTGGCCGACCTGGTGCGCAGGCACGAATCGCTGCGTACCCGGTACCCCGAGCACGGCGGCACCCCGGTGCAGCAGATCGTCGCGGCCGAACGCATCTCGCTGGATCTGCGCCCGGTCACGGTCGCGCAGGATCAGCTGTTCGGCACCGTCACCGAGTTCGTGTCCACCGGTTTCGATGTGGCCGAACAGGTTCCGCTGCGCGCCCGCCTGTTCAAGGTGAGCGACACCGAACACGTCCTTGTTGTGGTGGTCCATCACATCGCCGCCGACGGTTTCTCCATCGCGCCGCTGACCCGCGACGTGATGCTGGCCTACACCGCCCGCGCCCAGGGCACCGCGCCCGGCTGGGCGCCGCTGCCGGTGCAGTACGCCGACTTCGCGATCTGGCAGCGCGCGGTCCTCGGCACCGAGGACGACGCCGATTCGCTCATGTCGCGCCAGGTCGGCTACTGGCAGCGCCAGCTCGCGGGTGTCCCCGACGAGCTGACCCTGCCGTTCGACCGGGCCCGCCCGGCCATCGCCTCGCATCGCGGCGCCACCGTGCACCGCGAGCTCGCGCCGGAGCTCATCGCCAAGCTCGACGAGGTGGCGCGTCGTCAAGGCGCGTCGCTGTTCATGGTCATGCACACCGCGCTCGCGGTGCTGCTCTCGCGCCTGTCCGGCTCCGACGACATCGCCATCGGCACGCCCATCGCGGGCCGTGGTGAGCAGGCCCTCGACGACCTGGTCGGCATGTTCGTCAACACCCTGGTGCTGCGCACCGGCGTGCGCCCGGCCGAGTCCTTCACCGATCTGCTCGAGCAGTCCCGCAAGGCCGACCTCGACGCCTACGGCAATGCCGACGTGCCGTTCGAGCGCCTGGTGGAACTGCTGGCGCCGGAGCGTTCGCAGTCGCGCAACCCGCTGTTCCAGGTGATGCTGGCCTTCCAGAACCTGGACCGCACCACGCTGGAACTGCCCGGCCTCGCCGTGTCGGCGCTCGATCTCGACGAGAGCGTCGCCCGCTTCGACCTGCAGTTCACCCTCTCCGAGCTCGGTGAGCCCGGCAGCGGCGGCATGGCGCTGGCACTGAACTACGCGACCGAGCTGTTCGACGAAGCGACCGTCGACACCATCGCGACCCGCTGGGAGCGCGTGCTCGAAGCCGTCGCCGCCGATGCCGCGGTGACCATCGGCGCGATCGACGTCCTCGACGCCGCCGAGCGGGCCGACCTGGTGTTCCGCGTCGGCGAACCGCCGGTGCCCGCGCGCACCCTGCGCAGCCTGCTGGCCGACGCCGTCGACCGGAACCCGACCGGCGATGCCGTCGTGTTCCAGGGGACAGCTCTGTCTTACGCCGAGCTGGATGAGCGCTCGAACCGCCTGGCGCGCTTGCTGATCGCCGAGGGCATCGGCGCCGAAGACCTCGTCGCCGTCGGTGTCCCGCGTTCGGCCGACTCGGTCTTCGCCGCCTGGGCCGTCGCCAAGACCGGCGCCGCGTTCGTGCCGGTCGACCCGACCTACCCGGCCGACCGCATCGCCCACATGGTCACCGACTCCGGTTCACCGCTCGGCCTCACCGTCGCCTCCGTGCGCGATGGCCTGCCGGAATCGGCGCGCTGGCTGGTGCTCGACGAGCTGGATCTGGACGCCTTCGACGGCGGCCCGGTCGACGACTCGGAGCTGGTCCGCGCGACCACGCCCGAGCAGCCCGCCTACGTCATCTACACCTCCGGTTCGACCGGCGTCCCCAAGGGCGTCGTCGTCACCCACGCCGGTCTGGCGAACTTCGGCGAGGAGCAGGCCAAGCGCTATGCCCTCGACTCCGACACCCGCGCACTGCATTTCGCCTCGCCCTCGTTCGACGCCTCGATCCTGGAACTGCTGCTGGCGCTGGCCCGTGGCGGCGCGCTGGTCGTCGTCCCGCCGGGTGTCTACGGCGGTGACGAACTGTCCGAGCTGATCCGTGCCGAGCGGGTCACCCACGCGTTCATCACCCCCGCCGCGCTGGCGACCTTCGACCCGAGCGGCCTGGATTCGCTGCGGGTCCTCGTCGCCGGTGGTGAAGCGGTGCCCGCCGATCTGGTGAGCAAGTGGGCGGTTCCGTTGGCGGACGGCACGACCCGTGCCTTCCACAACGGCTACGGCCCCACCGAGACCACGATCATGACCAACATCAGCGCCGCGCTGGTGCCGGGCGAGCTGGTCACCATCGGTGGCCCCACCCGCGGCATGCGCTCGCTGATCCTGGACGCCCAGCTCCAGCCCGTTCCGGTGGGTGTCGCGGGTGAGCTGTATCTGTCGGGCATCCAGCTGGCGCGTGGCTACCACGCCCGCGCCGGTCTGACCGCCGACCGGTTCGTCGCCGATCCGTTCGTGCCGGGGGAGCGGATGTACCGCACCGGTGACGTCGTGCGCTGGACCGCCGCCGGCACCGTCGAATACGTCGGCCGCTCCGACTTCCAGGTCAAGATCCGCGGTTTCCGTATCGAACTGGGCGAGATCGACTCGGCCCTCGCCTCGCACGAGACCGTCGACTTCGCGACCACCGTCGGCCACAAGAGCACCGCGGGCGCTGTCTCGCTGGTCGCGTATGTGGTTGCCGCGCCGGGCCGTTCGATCGATGTCGCGGCGCTGACCGCGCACGTCGAGGATCGTCTGCCCGCCTACATGGTGCCCTCGTCGATCATGGTGATCGACCACGTGCCGCTGACCCCGGTCGGCAAGCTCGACCGCAAGGCGCTGCCGGAGCCGGTGTTCGCCACCGAGGTCACCTTCCGCGCCGCGCGCACCTCGATCGAGCAGACCATCGCCGAGGTCTTCGCCGAGGTGCTCGGTGTCGAGCGCGTCGGTGTCGACGACTCGTTCTTCGCCCTTGGCGGCGACTCGATCGTCTCCATCCAGCTCGTCTCGCGGGCCAAGGCCCGTGGCGTGCTGTTCACCCCGCGCCACGTCTTCGAGCAGCGCACCGTCGCCGGCCTCGCCTCGGTCGCCGAAACCGCCGATGTGGCAGCGGCTTCCGTGGTCACCCTGGCCGAGCTGCCCGGCGGCGGCGTCGGTGAGCTGCCGCTGACCCCGGTCGTGCGGTTCATGGCCGAGCGGTCCGGCTCGTTCGACCGGTTCAACCAGACCATGGCGCTGGAACTTCCGGTCGGCATCGACCGCGCCGGCATCGCCGCCACCGTCGGCGCGGTCATCGACCGCCACGACATGCTGCGCTCGCGCCTGCACCAGGTCGACGGCCGCTGGGTCGTCGACACCGCGCCGGCCGGTGCTGTCGACGCCGACGCGCTGATCGACCACAGCACCTTCGACGCGACCGTCACCGACGCGGAGCTCGTCGAGATCGCCTCCGCCGCATTGGATGCCAGCCTCGACCGGCTCGATCCGGCCGCGGGCGTCGTCGTCCGGTTCGTGTGGCTGGAGCCGGCCGTGAGCGCATCGGCGCCCGTGGTTTCGCTGCCCGGCGCCGAAGCCGCGGCTCCGGCGAAGGCCACCCGCGCCGGACGTTTGATCGTCGTCGCCCACCACCTCGTGGTCGACGGTGTCTCCTGGCGCATCCTGGTGCCCGACTTCGTCGCCGCCTGGGGTCAGCTGTCGGCCGGTCAGCGGCCCGAGCTGGTCGCCCCGGCCACCTCGATGCGGGCCTGGGCGCACGCGCTCGCCGACGAGGCGCGCACCCCCGAGCGCACCGCCGAGCTCGACTTCTGGCGCGAGGTCGTCGCCACCCCGGATCCGCTGCTCACCGAGCGGCCGATGGACCCGGCGGTCGACGTCTCCGGCGTCATCGAGAAGCTGCCGGTTGAGGTGTCCGCCGAGGTCACCAAGGCCCTGCTGACCACAGTGCCCGCCCTGTTCCACGGTGGCGTCAACGACGGTCTGCTCACCGCGCTCGCCCTGGCCGCGGCGAAGTGGCGCTCCACGCGCGTCCCCGCCACCGGCGCGGGCATCCCGGTCAACGGCTCCGCGCACCGCGACGGCCCGCGCACCGACTCCGCCCGGTCCGGCAGCGACGCGCTGCTGGTGCGCCTCGAAGGCCACGGCCGTGAGGAAGAGGTCGCGCCCGGCGCCGATCTGTCCCGCACCGTCGGCTGGTTCACCGCGATCTTCCCGGTCCGGCTCGACCTGGCCGGCATCGACATCGACGCCGCGCTGGCCGGTGGCCCCGCGCTGGGCCAGGCGGTCAAGGCCGTCAAGGAACAGCTGCTCGCCGTGCCCGACAAGGGCATCGGCTACGGCCTGCTGCGGTACATGAACGCCGACACCGCGGCGGAACTGCCCGCCCAGCTGCCCGGCCAGATCAGCTTCAACTACCTGGGCCGTGTCGCCGACAGCGACGTGCCCGACGCGCTGCGCGGCTTCGGCTGGATCCCCGCGCCCGAGCTGGCCGCCCTCGGCGGCGCCTACGACGCCGACATGCCCGCGATGGCGCCGCTGGACGTCAACGCGATCGTCGTCGGCGACAAGCTCAGCGCCAATATCGGCTACCCGAGCACTCTGCTCGCCGCCGCCGAGGTGCGGGAGTTCGCCGACCTGTGGGTCACCGCGCTGGAAGCCGTCGCCCGGCACGCCAACTCGGCCGACGCGGGCGGCCACACGCCGTCCGACTTCGCGCTGGTGCGCTCCACCCAGGGCGATATCGACGTCTGGGAGAAGCGCTACCCCGAGCTGACCCAGGTGTGGCCGCTGGCCGCGCTGCAAGCGGGTCTGTTCTTCCACGCCCGCCTGGCCGCCAGCTCGGTCGACGTCTACACCGCGCAGGCGGTCCTGACGCTCACCGGCCGGGTCGACGCCACCCGTCTGCGCGCCGCCGCCCAGGCCCTGCTGGACCGGCATGAGGCGCTGCGCACCGCGTTCGTCACCGACCACGACGGCAACGCCGTCCAGATCGTCCTCGACCACGCCAAGGTGGCCTGGACCGAGCACGACCGCACCGAAACCGGTGAGTTCGCCGACCTCGTCGAGGCCGACCGCAACGCCCGCTTCGACCTGGCAGCGCCGCCGCTGATCCGGTTCACCCTGATCCAGATCGCCGAGGACGAATGGCGCTTCGTGGTGTCCAACCACCACATCCTCCTCGACGGCTGGTCGACGCCGCTGGTCATGCGCGACCTGCTCGCGCTCTACGCCCTGCACGGCGACACGAGCGCGCTGCCCGCCGTCCGCTCCTACCGTCACTTCCTGGAATGGGTTGCCCAGCAGGATCACTCGGTGTCGGTGGCGGCCTGGTCCGACGCCCTGCGCGGCGTCACCGAGCCGACCCTGCTGGCCCGCCCCGACGCCAGCCGCGAGATCGCGGCCCTGTCCGACGAGTACCTGTTCGACCTGGACGAGCCGGCCACGGCCCGCCTGGTCGCACTCGCCGCCGACCTCGGCGTCACGCCGAACACCGTGCTGCAGGTCGCCTGGTCGATCGTGCTCGGCCGGATGACCGGCCGCGACGACGTGCTGTTCGGCACCACCGTCTCGGGCCGCCCGGCGCAGCTGTCCGGCGTGGAATCCATGGTCGGCCTGTTCATCAACACCGTCCCGGTGCGCGTGCGCTTCGACGCCGCCGAATCGGTGCGCGAGGTGCTGACCCGCACCCAGGGCGAGCAGGCCGACCTGCTCGACCACCACTACATCGGCCTGGCCGACATCCAGTCGGCCGCCGGCATCGGTGGCCTGTTCGACTCGCTGGTGGTCTTCGAGTCTTACCCGGTCGACGCCGAGGGCATCAAGGCCCAGGCCGCCGACATCGACGGCATGGCCGTCACCGGCCTTGACGCCGCCGACGCCACGCACTACCCGCTGTCGCTGATCGCGCAGCTGGACACGCAGCTCCGTATTCGGGCCGGCTACCTGAGCGACCTGTTCGACGCCGCCACCGTGCACCGCATCGCCGAGCGCCTGATCCGGGTGCTCACCGCGATCACCACCGAACCCGGTGTGGCCGTCGGTGATATCGAGCTGCTCGATGCCGCCGAACGCGAACTGGTCGTGCGCGACTGGAACGCGACCGCGCACGAGGTCGACCAGCAGGCCACGCTCGTCTCGATGTTCGAGGCGCAGCTGGCGCGCACCCCGCTGGCCACCGCCCTGACCTTCGAGGGGACGAGTCTGTCCTACGGCGAGTTCGCCCAGCGGGTCTACCGCCTGGCGCGCTGGCTGATCGATCGTGGCGTCGGCCCGGAAACCTATGTGGCACTGGGCATGCGCCGCTCGATCGACCTGGTCGTCGGCATGTACGCGGTGAGCGTGGCCGGTGGCGCCTACGTGCCGCTCGATCCCGATCACCCGGCCGAGCGCACGGAATACATTCTGGCGACGGCGGATCCGGTGTGTGTGCTCACCTCGGAGTCCGACCTGGAGATCGACACGGCGCAGGTCCGCATCGACCTGCTCGACCTGGTCGGCTACGCCGATACCCGCGTCACCGATGCCGAGCGCACGGCGCCCCTGCGTCCGTCGAATACCGCGTACGTGATCTTCACGTCGGGTTCGACGGGTCGTCCGAAGGGTGTGGCGGTCAGCCATGGCGCGATCGTCAACCGTCTGGTGTGGATGCAGGCCGCCTACGGCCTCACCGCGGACGATGTTGTGTTGCAGAAGACTCCGGCCACGTTCGACGTGTCGGTGTGGGAGTTCTTCTGGCCCTTGCAGATCGGTGCGCGTCTGGTCGTCGCCAAGCCGGACGGTCATCGCGATCCGGCGTACCTGGCCGAGATCATTCGCGTCGAAGGCGTGACCGTCACCCACTTCGTGCCGTCGATGCTCGCGGTCTTCGTCGCCGACGCCGCGGCCGCCCGCTGCGAATCGCTGCGGATGGTGTTCGCCTCCGGTGAGGCGCTGCCGCCCAAGCCCGCGCACCGCCTGCGCGAGCTCACCGGCGCCGCGCTGCACAACCTGTACGGCCCCACCGAAGCCGCGGTCGACGTCACCTTCCACGAGGTCGTCGACACCGACACCGACACCGTCCCGATCGGCGCCCCGGTGTTCAACACCGAGGTGTACGTGCTGGACGCGCGCCTGCGGCCGGTCCCGGTCGGTGTCGCGGGTGAGCTGTACCTGGCGGGCACCCAGCTGGCGCGCGGCTATGTCGCGCGGCCGGACCTGACCGCCGACCGCTTCGTCGCGAACCCCTTCGAAGACGACGGCGCCCGCATGTACCGCACCGGCGACCTCGTCGCCTGGACCGAGCTCGGCGAGCTGGAATACCTGGGCCGCACCGACTTCCAGGTGAAGCTGCGTGGTCTGCGCATCGAGCTGGGCGAGATCGAGTCGGCGCTGACCGGCCTCGACGAGGTCGCCCAGTCGGTCGTCGTTGTCCGCGGCGACCAGCACACCGGCGACCAGCTGGTGGCCTACGTCATCGCCGCGCCGGGCCGCACCGTCGACATCGAGGACGCCCGCGAGGAACTGGGCAACAACCTGCCCGCCTACATGGTGCCCGCGGTCATCATCGTCCTCGACGAGTTCCCGCTCAACGCCTCCGGCAAGCTCGACCGCAAGGCGCTGCCCGCGCCGGTGTTCGAGGCCGCGGTGTTCCGCGCCCCGACCACCCCGGTCGAGGAGATCGTCGCCGCCACCTTCGCCGACGTGCTCGGCCTGGAGCGGGTCGGCCTCGACGACGACTTCTTCGCCCTCGGCGGCAACTCGCTGACCGCGACCCAGGTCGCCGCCCGCCTGTCGGCCTCGCTGGAGACCGACATCGGCGTCCGCGAGCTGTTCGAGGCCTCCACCGTCGCCGGGCTGGCCGCGCGCGCCGAGACGCACTCCGGCACCGACCGCCGCGCCGCGCTGGTCCCGCAGCATCGCCCCGAGCGGGTGCCGCTGTCGCTGGCCCAGCAGCGCATGTGGTTCCTCAACCGCTTCGACCCCGAATCCGCGGTCGACAACATCCCGGCCGCCGTGCGGCTGTCGGGTCTGCTCGACCGGCAGGCGCTGCAGGTGGCCGTGGCCGACGTGCTCGCCCGCCACGAGTCGCTGCGCACCTACTACCCCGAGGTCGCGGGCGCGGCACACCAGGTGATCGTGCCGACCGGCAAGGTCATCCCCGATCTCGCGCCGATCGAGACCACGGGTGCCGAACTGCCGCAGCGCCTCTCGGAGCTGGTGCTGACCGCGTTCGACGTCACCGCCGAGGTGCCGTTCCGGGCCGCCCTGTTCGAGATCAGCCCGACCGAACACGTGCTCGCCCTTGTCGTGCACCACATCTCGGCCGACGGCTTCTCCATGGGCCCGTTGACCCGCGACGTGATGACCGCCTACAGCGCTCGCGTGGAAGGCGCCGAACCGGCCTGGCGTCCGCTCGAGGTCCAGTACGCCGACTTCGCGCTGTGGCAGCGCGCCGTGCTCGGCGACGAGGACGACGCCAAGTCCGTGATCTCCCAGCAGATCTCGTTCTGGGGACAGCAGCTGCGCGGCCTGCCCGAGCAGCTCGACCTGCCCGCCGACCGGCCGCGCCCCGCGGTCGCCAGCGGTCGCGGTGCCACCCACACCTTCGAGATCGACGCCGAAACCCATGCGGCACTGGCCGAGCTGGCCCGCGGCCGCGGCGCGACGCTGTTCATGGTCGCCCACGCGGCGCTGGCGCTGCTGCTCTCGCGCCTGTCCGGCGAGCACGACATCGCCATCGGCACCCCGATCGCGGGCCGTGGCGAGCGTGCCCTCGACGACCTGATCGGCATGTTCGTCAACACCCTGGTGCTGCGCACCGAGGTCGACGGCGACGCGAGCTTCGCCGACCTGCTCGGCGAGGTCCGCGCGGCCGACATCGCCGCCTTCGGCCACGCCGACCTGCCGTTCGAGCGCCTGGTCGAGATCATCAACCCGGCCCGCTCGCAGGCACGCCACCCGCTGTTCCAGGTCATGCTGGCCTTCCAGAACACCGGCCAGTCCAACCTGGAACTGCCCGGCCTGACGGTCAGCGGCGTCGAGCTGCCGATCGACGTGGCCAAGTTCGACCTGAACGTGGTGCTCACCGAGAAGCCCGCCGACTCGCCCTCGGGCATCGTCGCCGAGCTGATCTACGCCACCGACCTGTTCGACGCGGCCACGATGGCAGCCTTCGGGCAGCGGTTCGCGCGGGTGCTCGCCGCTGTCGGCGCCCAGCCGGAGCGTGCGGTCGGTGACGTCGATCTGCTCGACGGCCGCGAACGCGAGCTCGTTTTGTCGGAGTGGAACTCCAACGAGCTCATCTGCATGGGCGGTGTTGGGCGCGGCAGCTTCGTGGTTCCGGCCGATACCGGGGAGACCCTGCTCGACCTGTTCCGGCTCGCCGAGCACGACGCCGACGCGACCGCGCTGACGTTCGAGGGGACAGCTCTGTCCTACGGCGAGTTCGCCGGGCGGGTGCACCAGCTGGCGCGCAAGCTCATCGACTCCGGCGTCGGCCCCGACACCCTGGTCGCCCTCGGTATCCGCCGCTCGGCCGACCTCGTCGTCGCCATGTACGCGGTGCTCGCCGCGGGCGGCGCCTACGTGCCGCTGGACCTGGATCAGCCCGCCGACCGCATCGCCTATGTGCTGGAGACGGCGCAGCCGGTGGCGGTGCTCACCACCGCGTCCGACGCCTTCGCCCCGGCCGGTATCCAGACCCTGGTGGTCGACGAACTCGACCTGTCCGGCTACCCGGCCACCCCGGTCGACGACAGCGAACGTCGTGCGCCGCTGCGGAATTCGAACCTGGCCTACGTGATCTTCACCTCCGGCTCCACCGGCCGCCCCAAGGGTGTCGCGGTGTCGCACGCGGCGGCGGTGAACCAGATCCGCTGGATCACCGACGAATACGCGCTGACCGCCGACGATGTGGTGCTGTTCAAGACGCCGCAGACCTTCGACGTATCGGTCTGGGAACTCTTCGGCACCATCGTCCGCGGCGCCCGCATGGTGATCGCGACGCCGGACGGGCATCGCGACCCGCAGTACCTGGCCGAGCTGATCGCCGCGGAAGGCGTCACGCTCACCTCGTTCGTGCCGTCCATGCTCGCCGTGTTCGCCGGTGTCGCGGCACCGGCGCAGCTGGCCTCGGTGCGCGCGCTGCTCGTCGCCGGTGAGGCGTTCACCTCCGATGTCGTCGAGGCGATCCGCCGGGTCAGCTCCGCCGAGCTGCACAACCTGTACGGTCCGACCGAATTCACGGTGCACGCCACCTACGCACCGGTCGCCGACGACGTGCAGGGCCCGGTGCCGATCGGCCGCCCCGTGCTCAATGCCAAGTCCTACGTGCTGGATTCACGTCTGCACCCGGTCGCCCCCGGTGTCGCGGGTGAGCTGTATCTGGCAGGCATCCAGCTGGCGCGCGGCTATGTCGGCCGCGCTGACCTGTCCGCCGACCGTTTCGTGGCGAACCCGTTCGGCGCAGGCGAGCGGATGTACCGCACCGGTGACCTCGTCCGCTGGAACGCCGACGGCACCATCACCTACCTCGGCCGCACCGACTTCCAGGTCAAGCTGCGCGGTCTGCGCATCGAGCTCGGCGAGATCGAGGCCGCGCTCACCGCGCACGGCACCGTCTCGCAGGCCGTCGTGGTCGTGCGCTCGGATGCCCGCACCGGCGACCAGCTCGTCGGCTACGTCGTGCCTTCCGGGGGCGCGACCGCCGAGATCGATTCGCTGCGTACACATTTGGCCGCCCAGCTGCCGTCCTACATGGTTCCGGCCGCGTTCGTCGTCCTCGACGCGATGCCGCTGAGCGCCAACGGCAAGCTGGACCGCCGCGCCCTGCCCGAGCCGGTGTTCGAGGCGCGGGAGTTCCGCGCGCCGAGCACACCGATCGAGGAGATCGTCGCCGCGACCTTCGCCGAGGTGCTCGGCCTGTCCGGTGACCGCGCCGTCGGCCTGGACGACGACTTCTTCGACCTGGGCGGCAACTCGCTGATCGCCACCCAGGTGGTCGCCCGCCTCGGCGCCGCCCTCGACACCCGCGTCCCCGTGCGCGTGCTGTTCGAGGCGCCTTCCGTCGCCGCGCTGGCCGTCAAGGTGGAATCGCACGCGGGCAGCGGCAGCCGCCGCGAGCTCGTCGCCGGGCCGCGCCCGGAGCAGATCCCGCTCTCGCTGGCCCAGCAGCGCATGTGGTTCCTCAACCGCTTCGACAGCGCGACCGGGGTCAACAACATCCCGCTCGCCGTCCGCCTGACCGGCGACCTCGATATCGACGCCCTGCGTCAGGCCGTCGCCGACGTGGTCGACCGGCACGAGGTGCTGCGCACCGTCTACCCCGAGACCGCCGAGGGCCAGGGCGTGCAGGTCGTGCTGCCCGCGGGCCAGGTGCCGATCGCGCTCACCCCGATCACGGTCGCCGAGGACGAGATCCGCGATCGGATCAGCGAACTGGTGCTCGCCGGGTTCGACGTGACCGCCGAGGTCCCGGTGCGCGCCGCGCTGCTGCGCGTCGCGGGCTCCATGGACGGCTCGACCCCCGACACCCACGTGCTCGTCTTCGTCGTGCACCACATCTCCGGTGACGGCTGGTCGGTGCGCCCGCTGGCCCGCGACGTGATGATCGCCTACGCCGCGCGCTCGCGCGGTGAGGCGCCGGGCTGGGCGCCGCTGCCGGTGCAGTACGCCGACTTCGCGCTGTGGCAGCGTGAGACCCTCGGCGCCGAGGACGACGCGTCCTCGATGATCGCCCAGCAGGTCGCGTACTGGTCCCAGCACCTGGCAGGCCTGCCCGATCAGCTCGACCTGCCCGCCGACCGCCCGCGTCCGGCCGTGGCCTCCAACCGCGGTGGCGTGCACGAGTTCTCGATCGACCCGGCACTGGCGGCGAGCCTGAACGCGCTGGCCCGCGAACACGGCGCCAGCCTCTTCATGGTCGTGCACGCCGCGTTCGCGGCGCTGCTGGCCCGCCTGTCCGGCAACGACGACATCGCCATCGGCACCGCCGTCGCGGGCCGTGGTGAAGCGGTCCTCGACGACGCGATCGGCATGTTCGTCAACACGCTGGTGCTGCGCAGCGGCGTCGACCCGGCCCAGACGTTCACCGAACTGCTCGCGCAGACCAGGGAAAGCGACCTGGCCGCCTTCGGCCACGCCGACCTGCCGTTCGAGCGCCTGGTGGAGATCCTCAACCCGGCCCGTTCGCAGGCACGTCACCCGCTGTTCCAGGTGATGCTGTCGTTCCAGAACACCGGCGAGGCCTCCTTCGAGCTGCCCGGCCTCGAGGTCGCCGGCGTGCCGCTGGACGTGGTCACCGCCAAGTTCGATCTGCACCTGAACCTGGCCGACCGGCACCGCGCCGACGGTTCCGCCGACGGCATGACCGCCGAGTTCGCCTACGCCACCGACATGTTCGACGCCGACACCATCGCGGGCCTCGCGCAGCGCATGGTGCGGATGCTGACCGCCGTGGTCGCCGCGCCGGATCGGGCGATCGGCGAGGTCGAGCTGCTTGCTCCGGCCGAGTACCGCCAGGTCGTCACCGACTGGAACGCCACCACGCACCCGGTCGACCAGGCCGCGACGCTGGTGTCGATGTTCGAGGCCCAGGCGCTGACCAGCCCGAACGCGACCGCCCTCACCTTCGAGGGGACGAGTCTGTCCTACGGTGAGTTCGCCGCCCGGGTGAACCGCCTGGCCCGTCACCTCATCGCCCAGGGCGTCGGCCCCGACACCATGGTCGCGCTCGGCATGCGCCGCTCGCTGGACCTGGTGATCGGCATGTACGCGGTGAGCGTGGCCGGTGGCGCGTACGTGCCGCTCGACCCCGACCACCCGGCCGAGCGCACCCACTACGTGCTCGAGACCGCCGCGCCGGTCTGCGTGTTGACCACGGCCGCTGACGAATTCGACGCCGGCTCGACTACCGCGCTGCACATCGAGAGCCTGGACCTGACCAGGTACTCCGCCGCGCCGGTCACCGATGCCGAGCGCACCGCGCCGCTGCGTCCGTCGAATACCGCGTACGTGATCTTCACGTCGGGTTCGACGGGTCGTCCGAAGGGTGTGGCGGTCAGCCATGGCGCGATCGTCAACCGTCTGGTGTGGATGCAGGCCGCCTACGGCCTCACCGCGGACGATGTGGTGTTGCAGAAGACGCCCGCCACGTTCGACGTGTCGGTGTGGGAGTTCTTCTGGCCCTTGCAGATCGGTGCGCGTCTGGTCGTCGCCAAGCCCGACGGTCATCGCGATCCGGCGTACCTGGCCGAGATCATCGCCACCGAAGGCGTCACCACCGCGCACTTCGTGCCGTCGATGATGTCGGTGTTCGTGGCCGAGCTGGCCGAGTCCGCCGCCGTCGCCCTGGCCGACGGCAGGCAGACCAGCAGCAGCCTGCGCCTGGTCTTCGCCTCCGGTGAGGCGCTGCCCGCACCGACCGCCCAGCGTCTGCGCGCGCTCACCGGCGCGGCCCTGCACAACCTGTACGGCCCCACCGAGGCCGCGGTCGACGTCACCTTCCACGAGGTCACCGACGCCGACACCACCTCGGTGCCGATCGGCGCCCCGGTCTTCAACACCCAGGTGTACGTGCTGGATTCACGCCTGCACCCGGTGCCCGTCGGCGTGCCCGGCGAGCTGTACCTGGCCGGTATCCAGCTGGCGCGCGGCTATGTCGCCCGTCCTGACCTGACCGCCGACCGCTTCGTCGCCGATCCGTTCGGCGACGACGGCGCCCGCATGTACCGCACCGGTGACCTCGTCACCTGGACCACCGACGGCGAGCTGGAATACCTGGGTCGCACCGACTTCCAGGTGAAGCTGCGTGGTCTGCGCATCGAACTCGGCGAGATCGAGTCCGCGCTCACCGCGCTGCCGTCGATCGCCCAGTCGGTCGTGGTCGTCCGCTCCGACGAGCGCCTCGGCGACCAGCTGGTCGGCTACCTGATCCCGGCCGCCGGTGCCAGCATCGACCTCGACGCAGTGCGCACCGAACTCGGCGGCGCGCTGCCGACCTACATGGTGCCCACCGCGTTCGTGATCCTGGACGCCTTCCCGCTCAACGCCTCCGGCAAGCTCGACCGCAAGGCGCTGCCGGCGCCGGTGTTCGAGGCCAAGGTGTTCCGCGCGCCGTCGACCCCGATCGAGGAGATCGTGGCCGGCACCTTCGGTGACGTGCTCGGCGTGACCCGCGTCGGCGCCGACGACGACTTCTTCGAACTCGGCGGCAACTCGCTGCTGGCCACCCAGGTCACCGCCCGCATCGGCGCGGCCCTGGACACCCAGCTCTCGGTCCGCGACCTGTTCGAGGCGTCCACCGTGTCCGCGCTCGCCGCCCGCGCCGAGCACAATGCCGGCTCCGGCCGGACCCGCCCGCGCCTGACGGCGGGGGAGCGGCCCGCGATCATCCCGCTCTCGCCCGCCCAGCAGCGCTACTGGTTCCTCAACCAGTTCGACACCTCCACCTCCGCGGTGGACAACATCCCGCTGGCCGTCCGCCTCACCGGCGAGCTCGACGTCCCCGCGCTCGAGCAGGCCATCGGCGACGTGTTCGCCAGGCACGAGATGCTGCGCACCACCTACCCGCGCTCGGCCGACGGCCCGCACCAGGTGATCCTGCCGATCTCGCAGAGCCGCGCCGTTGTCCACCACATCGAGGTCGACGAGGCCGAGCTGCTCGGCGCCGTCATCGAATTCGCGATGACCACCTTCGACGTCACCGAAGAGGTGCCGCTCAAGGTCGCCCTGTTCAAGCTGAACGCGACCGACCACGTGCTCGCGTTCACCGTGCATCACGTCTCCGCCGACGGCTCGTCGATGGGCCCGCTGGCCCGCGACATCATGGCCGCCTATGTGGCCCGCGTGCAGGGCGAGGCCCCGCAGTGGGCGCCGCTGCCGGTGCAGTACGCCGACTACGCGCTGTGGCAGCGCGAGGTCCTCGGCGACGAGACCGACCCGGAATCGCTCGCCGCCAAGCAGGTCGCGTACTGGAGCAACGCCCTCGCGGGCCTGCCGGATCAGCTGGAACTGCCCGCCGACCGGCCGCGCCCGCCCGCTCAGTCGTTCCAGGGCAAGGCGATCCGCTTCGAGATCGACCCGGCGCGCCACGCCGCGCTGCACGAGCTGGCCAGGGCCAACAACGCCTCGCTGTTCATGGTCGTGCACGCCGCCCTCGCGGTGCTGCTCGCGCGCCTGTCCGGCACCGACGACATCGCGGTCGGCACCCCCATCGCGGGCCGTGGTGAACGCGAACTCGACGACCTGATCGGCATGTTCGTCAACACCCTGGTGTTCCGCACCGCCATCGACCCGGCGGCCTCGTTCGCCGAGCTGCTGGCCGACGTGCGCGAACGCGACCTGGAAGCCTTCGCCAACGCCGACGTGCCGTTCGAGCGCCTGGTCGAGGTGCTCAACCCGGTGCGCTCCACCGCGCGCAACCCGCTGTTCCAGGTGGGCCTGTCGTTCCAGAACCTGGCCGACACCACCTTCGAACTGCCAGGCCTGACCGTCAGCGCCGTCGACTACGACTCGCAGCTGGCCAAGACCGACCTGCACGTCACCCTCTACGACCGCTACACCGACGACGGCGCACCGGCCCAGCTGGTCACCGAATTCGGTTACGCCATAGACCTGTTCGACGAGTCGACGGTCCAGAGCTTCGCCGACCGCTTCCTGCTCGTGCTCGACGCGGTCGCCGCCGACGCGACCGTCCCGGTTGGCGATATCGACCTGCTCACCGCGCCGGAGTCCACGCAGATCGTCACCGCGTGGAACGACACCGCGCACGCGGTCGACACCGACGCCACGCTGGTGTCGCTGCTGGACGCGACCGTGGCCGCCACTCCGGATGCCGTCGCGCTGGTTGTCGACGAGGTCGACGGTCGCCGTGAGCTGACCTACGCCGAGCTCGACGCCGAGGTCAACCGCCTTGCCCGGCACCTGATCTCGCTGGGTATCGGGACCGAGGATCGGGTGGCGCTGGCCATCCGCCGTTCCGCGGAACTGATCATCGCGATGTACGCGGTGGCCCGTACCGGTGCCGCCTACGTGCCGATCGATCCCGATCAGCCCGCCGAGCGCACCGACTACATCCTGGAGACGGCCGCGCCCGCGGTCGTGCTGACCACGGCGAACGCCGAGTTCAGCACGGCGGCGGCCGAAGTGGTCGTCCTCGACGAGCTCGACCTGAGCGCCGTCAGCCCGGCCGCGATCACCGAGCGCCGTGGCGCCCTGGTGCCCGCGAACACCGCGTACGTGATCTTCACGTCCGGTTCCACCGGCAAGCCCAAGGGTGTCGCGGTCTCGCACGGCGCGATCGTCAACCAGTTGCTGTGGGAGACGGCCGAATTCGGTATCGGTGCCGACGACGCGGTGCTGCTCAAGACGGCAGCCACCTTCGACCTCTCGGTCTGGGAGTTCTGGACCGCCGCCGTCGCGGGAGCCCGCCTGGTGGTCGCCACCGCCGACGGTCACCGCGACCCGGCCTACCTCAACGACCTGATGCGGGCCACCGGCGTCACGACGCTGCACGTGGTGCCGTCGATGCTCGACGCACTGCTCACCGAGTCGGGTGCGGCGCTGCCGCGCACGTTGCGCCGGGTGCTGGCCATCGGTGAGGCGCTGCCCGCGTCCACCGCGCAGCGCTTCCGCACCGCCAACACCGCGGAACTGTTCAACCTCTACGGCCCGACCGAGGCCGCGGTCTCGATCACCAGCCACGCGGTGACCGATGCCGACCAGGTGTCGGTGTCGATCGGTGCGCCGGAGTGGAACAGCCGTGTCTACGTGCTGGATTCGCGCCTGCGCCCGGTGCCGGTCGGTGTCTCCGGTGAGCTCTACCTGGCCGGCGCCCAGCTGGCCCGCGGCTACTACGGCCGCGCCGATCTCACCGCCGACCGCTTCGTCGCCGACCCGTTCTCGGTGACCGGCGAGCGCATGTACCGCACCGGTGACCTGGTCGCCTGGAACGCCGACGGCGAACTGGACTACCGCGGCCGCACCGACTTCCAGGTGAAGATCCGCGGCTTCCGCATCGAGCTCGGCGAGATCGAGGCCGCGCTGCTGCGGCAGGCCGACATCACCTCCGCCGCGGTGCTGGCCCACACCGACCCCGTCGTCGGTGATCGCCTGGTGGCCTACGTCGTCGCCGGTGCCGAGGTCGACAAGCTGGCCCTGCGTTCCGCGCTGGCCGCCGAACTGCCGTCCTACATGGTCCCGACCGTGTTCCTGCAGCTCGACGCCCTGCCGCTGAACGCCAACGGCAAGCTGGATCGCAAGGCCCTGCCGGAGCCCGAGGTCGAGAAGGCCGTGTTCCGCGCGCCGGTCAGCCCGAGCGAGCAGCTCGTGGCCGCCACCTTCGCCGAGGTCCTGCGACTGGGGGCCGACAAGCGCTTCGGTCTCGACGACGACTTCTTCGCCTGGGGCGGTAACTCGCTGCTGGCGACCCAGGTCGCCGCCCGCCTCGGTGAGGCGCTGAACACCCGGATTCCGGTGCGCCTGCTGTTCGAGGCGTCCACGGTCGCCGCGCTGGCGCACCGTATCGAGCAGCACGCCGAGACCGGTGATCGCAAGGCGCTCACCGCCGGTCCGCGTCCCGAGCACATCCCACTCTCGCTCGCGCAGCAGCGCATGTGGTTCCTCAACCGCTTCGACACCCAGTCGGCGGCCTACAACGTGCCCGTCGCGGTCCGCCTCACCGGCGACCTCGATGTGGCCGCGCTGCGGGCCGCGATCACCGACCTGGTGTCGCGCCACGAGATCCTGCGCACGGTGTACCCGCAGACCGAAGCCGGTGCGGCACAGGTGATCCTGTCGCCCGCGCAGGCCGCGCCGGAACTGATCGAGCGCACCGTGGCCGCCGGCGAGATGGAATCGGCTGTCGCGGAACTGATGTCGACCATGTTCGACGTCACCGTCGAGGTGCCGCTGAAGGTCGCGCTGTTCCGCGCCGAGAACACCGATGCCGAACCGGCGGCGCCGAGCTCGGTCTTCGGGCCCGCCCGCACCATCTCCGGCGACTTCGTGCTCGCCATGGTCGTGCACCACATCTCGGGTGACGGCTCGTCGGTCGCCCCGCTGACCCGCGACCTGATGACCGCCTACGCGGCCCGCTCCACCGGCCAGGAGCCCGGCTGGGCGCCGCTGGCCGTGCAGTACGCGGACTACAGCATCTGGCAGCGCGAACTGCTCGGCAGCGAGGACGATCCGGACTCGATGGCGTCCAAGCAGGTCGCGCACTGGAAGCAGGCCCTGGCTGACCTGCCCGATCAGCTCGACCTGCCCGCCGACCGCCCGCGCCCGGCCGTGCAGACCTTCGCCGGCAGCAAGGTCGACGTCCAGATCGACGCCGACACCCACCGCGCGCTGGTCGAGCTGGCCCGCGCCGAGGGCGCGACGCTGTTCATGGTCGTGCACACCGCGCTCGCGGTGCTGCTGGCCCGCCTCTCTGGCACCGACGACATCGCCATCGGTACCCCGATGGCGGGTCGTGGCGAGGCCGCCCTCGACGACATGATCGGCATGTTCGTCAACACCCTGGTGTTCCGCACCAAGGTCGACGGCGACGAGGCGTTCACCGAGCTGCTGGCCCGCCAGCGTGAGGACGACATCGCGGCGTTCGCCAATGCCGACGTGCCGTTCGAGCGTCTGGTCGAGGTCCTCAACCCGGTCCGCTCCACCGCGCGTCACCCGCTGTTCCAGGTCGGCCTGTCGTTCCAGAACCTCAGCCGCGCCACCCTGGAACTGCCGGGCCTGACGGTGTCCGGTCTCGACATCGATTCCCAGCTGTCGCAGTTCGACCTGCACCTGATCGCCACCGACCGCTACGGCGATGCCGGTGAGCCCGAAGGCATTTCGGGCATCTTCACCTACGCCACCGATCTGTTCGACCACGCCACGGTCGAGGGCTTCGTCGCGCGGTTCGTCCGCCTGCTCGGCGCGATCGTCGCCACCCCGCGCACCGCGGTCGGCGACATCGAACTGCTCGCACCGGCCGAACGCGCCCAGATCCTGGACGCCCGCAACGCCACCGCCTACCGCGTCGACACCGAGGCCACCCTGGTCTCGCTGCTCGACGCGACGGTGGCCGCCGATCCGAAGTCGACCGCCCTGGTCACCGACGACGGCGCCCAGCTCTCCTACGCCGAACTCGACGCGAAGGTGAACCGCCTCGCGCGGCACCTGATCTCGCTGGGTGTCGGCCCTGAGGCCCGTGTCGCGCTGGCGCTGCGCCGCTCGGTGGACCTGATCGTCGCGATGTACGCGGTGAGCAAGTCCGGTGGCGCGTACGTGCCGGTCGACCCCGATCAGGCGGCCGAACGCACCAACTACATTCTCGAGACGGCGGCACCGGTCTGTGTGCTGACCAACGCCGAGGCCGAGTTCGACACCGATGTCGCGCCGCTGGTGCGCATCGACGAGCTCGAGCTCGACGAGGTCGGCGCCACGCCGGTTTCCGACGCGGAGCGCACCCAGCCGCTGCGTCCGGAGCACACCGCCTACGTGATCTTCACGTCCGGTTCGACCGGACGCCCGAAGGGTGTCGCGGTGCCGCACGGCGCCATCGCCAACCAGCTGCAGTGGAAGCTGATCGAGTTCGGCATGGACGCCGCCGACGCGGTGCTGCTCAAGACCGCCGCGACCTTCGACCTCTCGGTCTGGGAGTTCTGGTCGGCCGCCGTCTGCGGTGGCCGCCTGGTCATCGCCTCGGCCGACGGCCATCGCGATCCGGCGTACCTGAACGAGCTGATGTCGCGCGAGTGGGTCACCACCCTGCACGTGGTGCCGTCGATGCTGGACGCGCTGCTGGCCACCACGGCGCGCCCGGCGGGCCCGGAGGCGGTAGCGAAGCGTGACCACGCAGGGCCCTCGGGCGCGCCGCAATCGAGCACAGGCATGCCCGATTCGCTGTGGCGGGTCCTGGCCATCGGTGAGGCGCTGCCCGGTTCGCTGGCGCAGCGGTTCCGCACCGCGTTCCCGCGCACCGAGCTGTTCAACCTGTACGGCCCCACCGAGGCCGCGGTCTCGATCACCTCGCATCGGGTGAACGCCGCGGACCAGGGCTCGGTCTCCATCGGTGGGCCCGAGTGGAACAGCCAGGTGTACGTCCTCGACGCGCGGCTGCGCCCGGTGCCGGACGGCGTCGCGGGCGAGCTGTACCTCGCCGGCGCGCAGTTGGCGCGCGGCTACTTCGGCCGCCCCGACCTGACCGCCGACCGTTTCGTCGCCAACCCGTTCACCCCCGGTACCCGCATGTACCGCACCGGTGACCTGGTGGCCTGGCACAACGGTGAGCTCGACTACCGCGGCCGCACCGACTTCCAGGTGAAGATCCGCGGCTTCCGTATCGAGCTCGGCGAGATCGAGGCCGCGCTGCTGGCGCTGCCCGAGATCGCCCAGGCCGCCGTCATCGCGAAGTCCGACCCGCGCACCGGCGATCGCCTGGTGGCGTACCTGGTCGGCATGGATATCGATGTCGCGCAGGTGAAGTCGACGCTGGCCGCCGGGCTGCCGTCGTACATGGTGCCCGCCGCGTTCGTCGTCATGGACGCGCTGCCGCTGAACGTCAACGGCAAACTCGACCGCAAGGCGCTGCCGGAGCCGGAGTTCGAGGCCCAGGCCTTCCGCGCGCCGTCCACCCCGATCGAGGAGATCGTGGCGGCCGTGTTCGCGGACGTGCTCGGCGCCGAGCGCGTCGGTGCCGACGACGACTTCTTCGCCCTCGGCGGCAACTCGCTGCTGGCCACGCAGGTCGCGGCCCGTCTCGGTGCCGCCCTGGACAGCCGGGTGCCCGTGCGCCTGCTGTTCGAGGCGTCCACCGTCGCCGGTCTCGCGGTGAAGGTCGAGCAGGGTGCGGGCGCCGGTGGGCGGCGCGCGCTGGTCGCCGGACCGCGTCCGGAGCAGGTGCCGCTCTCGCTCGCGCAGCAGCGTATGTGGTTCCTGAACCAGTTCGACACCAGCTCCGCGGTGAACAACATCCCGGTCGCCGTCCGCCTGTCGGGCGCGCTGGATGTCGAGGCGCTGCAGCTCGCGGTCGCCGATGTGCTGGCCAGGCACGAGACCCTGCGCACGGTGTACCCGTCCGCGGACGGCACGCCGCACCAGGTGATCCTGCCGGTCGAGGGCAATGTTCCGGATCTGACGCCGGAAGCCGTTGCGCCCGAACAGGTTCGCGACAGGATCGCCGCGCTGATCTCCGCAGGCTTCGACGTGCTCGACGAAGTTCCGTTGCGCGCGAAGCTGATGCGGGTCGCGGACGAGGAGTTCGTGCTCGTCTTCGTCGCCCACCACATCAGCGCCGACGGCTGGTCCATGGGCCCGCTGACCCGCGACGTGATGGTGGCCTACGCCGCCCGCGCCGCCGGGGAACGCCCGGGCTGGGCGCCGATGCCGGTGCAGTACGCCGACTTCAGCGTCTGGCAGCGCGACGTCCTCGGCTCCGAGGCCGACGACGCCAGCCTGATCTCCCAGCAGGCCGACTACTGGAAGCGTGCCCTCGCCGGCGTCCCCGACGAGCTGAACCTGCCTCTCGACAGGCCGCGTCCGAGCACGCAGTCCTTCGCCGGCGGCCGGGTGCTGTTCCCGATCGGCACCGAGATCCACGCCGGACTCATCGCCATCGCCCGCGAGCAGAACGCGACGCTGTTCATGGTCGTGCACACCGCCCTCGCGGTGTTCCTGGCGCGCATGTCGGGTACCGAGGACATCGTCATCGGCACCCCGATCGCCGGTCGTGGCGAGGCCGAACTCGACGACGTCATCGGCATGTTCGTCAACACCCTGGCCCTGCGCACGCAGGTCGGCGGCCAGCTCAGCTTCGCCGAGCTGCTGACCCAGGCGAAGGAAGCCGACCTGGCCGCCTTCGCGCACGCCGACATCCCGTTCGAGCGCTTGGTGGAACTGCTCAACCCTGAGCGCTCCACCGCGCGGCACCCGCTGTTCCAGGTGGCGCTGTCGTTCGAGAACCTGCCCGACGCGAGCTTCGAGCTGCCGGGCCTGTCGGTCTCGGCCGTCGACTTCGACGTCGACACCGCCAAGTTCGACCTGCTGCTCACCGTGCGTGAGGCGCAGGCCGGTGACGAGGCGGGCGCCTACGCCGAGTTCTCCTACGCCAGTGACCTGTTCGACCAGTCGACGGTCGAGACGTTCGCGCAGCGCTTCCAGCGTCTGCTCGCCGAGGTCGTCACCGACACCACCACGCCGGTCGGCGATCTCGAACTCCTCGACACGGTCGAGCGCGCCGAACTGCTCACTCGCACCGGTGGTCCCGCCGCCTCGACGAGCACTCTGCCCGAGCTGCTGGCCCAGGCCGTGGCGACCAACCCGGCCGGTCAGGCGATCGTCGCGCCCGGCGAATCGGTCGACACCGGCCTGGTCCGCGCGCTCACCGCGACCGGCACGCCGGATGCGGACGAGTCGCAGCGCGCGGGCGAAGAGGTAGGTGCGGGCGAGTCCAGTGGGCTCGCGGCGGCGCAGTCGGGTCAGGCTCGCTCGCTGACCTATGCCGAGCTGGACGCGGCCTCATCGCGCCTGGCCCGCGTGCTCATCGAGCGTGGTGCGGCACCGGAGACGGTCGTCGCCATCGCTATGCAGCGTTCGCTCGAAACCACGCTGGCCATCTGGGCCGTCATCAAGTCCGGTGCCGCGTTCCTGCCGGTCGATCCGAAGTATCCGGCCGAGCGCATCGCGCACATGATGTCGGATTCGGGTGCGGCACTGGGCATCACGGTGTCGTCCGAGGTCGATCACCTGCCCGCGCCCGCCCTGGGCGACTGGCTGGTCCTCGACGATGCGGCGCTGCACGCCGAGATCGCCGAGCAGTCCGCCGCGCCGATCACCGACGCGGACCGCCAGGGTGCCGTCCGGACCGGCAACACGGCCTACATGATCTACACCTCGGGTTCGACGGGCCTGCCCAAGGGCGTCGTCGTCTCCCACACCGGTGTGGCCAACTTCGCCGCTGCCCAGGTGGCGCAGTTCGGGCTCGACAAGGACGCGCGCACGCTGGCGTTCGCGTCCCCGTCGTTCGACGCGTCGATCCTCGAGTTCCTGCTCGCGGTCGGCTCGGCGGGCACTCTCGTCATCACGCCGGTCGGCGTGGTCGGCGGCGAGGAACTGGCCGAGATCATCGTGGGCCAGCAGCTGACCCACGTGTTCCTCACCCCGCTGGTCGCGGCGTCGATGGAACCCGCGGCGCTGGCCGACGTGGAAGCGCTGATCGTCGGTGGCGACAAGGCCCCCGTCGACCTGGTGGCGAACTGGCACAGCGCGGGCACCGACCCCGCGCACCACCGGTTCTACAACGCCTACGGCCCGACCGAGGCGACCATCGCGACCAACCTGTCCGACCCGCTGCTGCCCGGCGACACCATGAACATCGGTGGCCCGATCGCGGGCGCCACCGTCTTCGTGCTCGACAGCCGCCTGCGCCCGGTCCCCGAGGGCGTGGCCGGTGAGCTGTACCTGGGCGGCCTCCCGCTGGCCCGCGGCTACCACGCGCGCCCCGGCCTCACCGCCGAGCGCTTCGTGGCCAGCCCGTACGCCGACGGCGAGCGCCTGTACCGCACCGGTGACGTCGTCGCCTGGCGCACCGTCAACGGCAAGTCGGTCGTGGAGTACGTGGGCCGCAACGACTTCCAGGTGAAGATCCGCGGCTTCCGCATCGAACTGGGCGAGATCGACGCGGTCCTCACCGCGCACGACGACGTCGAGTTCGCCGCCACCATCGGCCGCACCACCGACGCGGGCGCCACCATCCTGGTGTCCTATGTGCGGGCCACCCCCGGCGCGGCCGCCGACCCGGCCGAGCTGGTCGAGTACGCGGCGCAGCAGCTGCCCGCGCACATGGTGCCCGCTGCCGTCATGGTGCTCGACGAGATCCCGCTGACCCCCGCGGGCAAGCTCGATCGTCGCGCCCTGCCCGAGCCGGTCCTCGCCCCGCGCGAGTTCCGCACGCCGACAAGCGAAGTCGAGGCGATCATCGCCACCGTCTTCGCCGAGGTGCTCGGTGTCGACGCGGTCGGCCTCGACGATTCGTTCTTCGCCCTCGGCGGTGACTCGATCCTGTCCATCCAGCTCGTCTCGCGCGCCAAGGACCGCGGCGTGCTGTTCAAGCCGCGCGACGTGTTCGAGAAGCGCAGCGTGGCAGGCCTGGCCGAGATCGCCGTGCTCGCGGGCGACGCCGACCAGATCGTGCTCGAGGAACTGCCGGGCGGCGGTGTCGGTGATATCCCGATGCTGCCGATCATGCGCCAGATCCTGAGCAGCGGCTCCACCTACGACCGGTTCTCCCAGTCGATGGTGCTGCGCCTGCCGGAGAACATCACCGAGGAGGTCCTGCACGCCACCATCGGCGCGGTCTTCGACCACCACGATGTGCTCCGCTCGCGGGTGGCCAAGGATGCCGAGAACGGCTGGGTCTTCGAGGCGCTGGCGCCGGGCGAGGTCGACGTGACCGCGCTGGTGCGTCGCATCGAGGTGGCCGGTGAGATCACCGACGAGCAGCTGTCCAAGCAAGCTTCGGTCGAATACGACGAGGCCATGGGCCGACTCGATCCGGCGAACGCCGCCATGGTGCAGTTCGTCTGGTTCGCCTTCGGCGAGAACGCCGACGGCCCGCGCCGTCGCGACGCGCTGCTCATCGTCGGCCACCACTTCGTGATCGACGGTGTCTCCTGGCGCATCCTGATCCCGGACCTCGGCATGGCCTGGGGCCAGATCGCCGCCGGTCAGCCGGTGACGCTGCCCGTCAACGGCACCTCGATGCGCCGCTGGGCGCACAGCCTGGTCGAGCAGTCCACCGATCGTCGCGCGGAACTGCCGTTCTGGCGCGAGGTCTCGGCCACCGCCGACCCGCGGCTCGGCGCGCGGGCGTTCGACCCACAGGTCGACACCTTCGCGACCGTCGACCGGGTGCAGGTCACCCTGTCGCCGGAGGTCACGGACGCGGTGCTCACCGCGATCCCGGGCCTGTACCACGGCGGCGTCAACGACGGCCTGCTCACCGCACTCGCGCTGGCCGTATCCCGCTGGCGCGGTGACGAATCCGGTACAGCGGCACTGATCAAGCTGGAGGGCCACGGCCGCCAGGAGGAGATCGTCGCCGGTGCCGACCTCTCGCGCACCGTCGGCTGGTTCACCACCGCCTTCCCGGTCCGCCTCGACCTGGCCGGTGCCGATCTCGACGACGCCTTCGCGGGCGGCGCCGTGCTCGGCGAGGTGATCAAGTCGGTCAAGGAGCAGATGCTCGCCGTGCCCGACAAGGGCATCGGCTACGGCATGCTCAAGTACCTGACCACCGAGGGTGCCGATCTGCCGAGCGTCGGCCAGATCAGCTTCAACTACCTCGGTCGCGCGACGGCGGGCGAGATCCCCGCCGAACTGGCCGAACTCGGCTGGGTGCCGGTGGCCGATCTGGGTCAGCTCGACGCCGAGATGGACCTGGACATGCCCGCCAACGCGACGCTGGACATCAACGCCATCGTCAACGACGGCGACGAGGGCCCGCAGCTGGGCGCGAACATCGCGTTCCCGACCGGGCTGCTCACCGCCGACCAGGCCCAGGAGTTCGCCGACCTGTTCGTGGCGGCGCTGACCGCGCTCGCCACCCACGCGCAGCGCGCCGACGCGGGCGGTTTCACCCCGTCCGACATGCCCCTGGTGCGGGTCGATCAGTCCGACATCGAGCTGTGGGAAGGCAACTACCCGGCCCTGGCCGAGGTGTGGCCGCTCTCGCCGCTGCAGGCGGGCCTGATGTTCCACGCCATGCTCAGCTCGGCCACCGTCGACGTGTACACCGTGCAGGCCGTCCTCGACCTGACCGGCACCCTCGACACCGAGCGGTTGCGGCGCGCGGCCCAGGCCGTGCTCGACCGGTACCCGAACCTGCGGACCGCGTTCGTCACCGACTCGGCCGGTCAGCCGGTGCAGGTCGTGATGTCGGAGCTCGAGGTCCCGTGGCGCGAGGTCGACCTGACCGACCTGCCGGAGGACGAGCGACTGCCGCGCATGCAGCAGCTGCTGGTCGCCGACCGCGCCAACCAGTTCGACATGGCCACGGCCCCGCTGATCCGCTTCGGTCTGTACAAGACCGGGGATGGTCAGTCCCACCTGGCGATCACGGTGCACCACATCCTGATCGACGGCTGGTCCATGCCGCTGCTCATGCGCGACCTGCTGGTCCTCTACGCGGTGCACGGTGACCTCACCGCGCTGCCGCGCGTGGCCTCCTACCGCAACTTCCTGTCCTTCCTGTCGGGTTGGGATCGCGAAGTGTCGCTGCAGGTCTGGGCCGAAGCGCTGAACGGGGTCGAAGGCCCCACCCAGCTGGCGCCAGCGCCGCGCACCGAGGAGCGCTACGAACTCGGCAAGGTCATCGTCGAGATCGACAACGACCGCACCAGGGCGCTCGGCAAGTTCGCGGGCGAACTCGGTGTCACCGTGAACACGCTGCTGCAGACCGCGTGGGGCATCGTCGTCGGCCGCCTCACCGGCCGCGACGACGTGGTGTTCGGCGCGACCGTGTCCGGCCGCCCGGCCGAACTGCCCGGCGTGGAGTCGATGGTCGGCCTGTTCATCAACACCCTGCCGGTGCGGATCCAGATCGACGACCGGATCAGCGCGGAGGAGCTGACCAAGCGGGTGCAGGCCGAGCAGGCCGACCTGCTCAGCCACCACTTCGTCGGCCTGTCCGACATCCAGCGGGTAGCCGGGGCAGGCGCGCAGTTCGACACGCTGCTGGTGTTCGAGTCCTACCCGATGGACAAGGACGCCGTCACCGCGGCGAGCTCGATCGACGGCATGCAGGTCACCGGTGTCGGCCTCGACGACGCCACCCACTACCCGCTCACCCTGGTGGTGATGGCCGAGTCGACCATCGAGATCACCCTGCGCTACCTGCGCAGCACCTACACCGAGGACGAGGTCCGCACCCTGTCCGCGCGTCTGCTGCGCGTGCTCGACGAGCTGCTCGACAACCCGACCGGCCTGGTCGGCGACATCGACATCCTCGACGCGGGCGAACGCGCCCAGCTGCTCGCCGAATCCGGTGTGACGGCTGCTGTCTCGGCCCCGGTCGCGACGGCGGGCGTTGGTGCGCAGACGGTGGCCAAGGTGCTCGGCGAGGTCGTCGAAGCCGACCCGCAGGCTCCCGCCCTGCTCCGCGGCGACAGCGAAATCGCCTACAGCGCACTGGATCGCAAGTCCTCGCAGCTGGCCCGCGTGCTCATCGCCCGCGGTGCGGGCCCCGGCGATGTTGTCGCGATCTCGCTGCCGCGCAGCGTGGATTCGGTCCTCGCCGCCTGGGCCATCCAGAAGGCGGGCGCCGCGGTTCTGTTCGCGGGCGAGCTGTCCGGCGTCGAGATCGCCGCGACCGGTGCGTCCTACGGCATCAGCGACGCTCCCGTCGCCGGCGTCGCGGGCGACTGGCTGATCCTGCCCGACGTAGAAGCCGAGATCGCCGCCGCCGCGGCGCATCCCGTCTCCTACGCCGACCGGGTCCGCCCGCTGTCCGAGGACCACCCCGCCTTCGTGCTGGCCGCGGCGGAGACGAACTCGACGCTCACCCAGAGCGCCGCGCTCGCCCTCGCCAAGACCCTGCGCGACACCCACGACGTCGACTACGAATGCACCACCTTCACCACCCACGCCTCCGGCCCGGCCGCCATCCAGGAATTCCTGGTCTCGGCCACCGCGGGCGCCCTGTCGGTCCTCCCCGGCGGCCCGGTCGAAGACGACCTGTCCGACGGCGAGGTCACCCACTGGTTCGTCGCCCCCGGCGACCCGACCGATGCGGCCGACGGTGAAGTCACGGTGATCGTCGCCGAGTAGGCAGTAGCGCCGAGCGCCGCGGAGGTCACCTC